>WJIL01000083.1 GCA_014730275.1 Candidatus Lokiarchaeota archaeon
CTGCAGAATCAGGCTCCTTGCCTCACTTGGAGGACGCCAGATGCTGCCTTCGTATTCTAGCATGATTTATACCGACTCTTGAGGAATGTTGTCTTTCTAGGCTTCTTATTATAGGGTTGTTGTAACGGTGACCAATCGGAACGGTACTGGCAAATCAGCCTTTTGAAAATACATTAGGACACTCGATTTCTCGAAGGGAGCAAACCATGACTATGTTTTTATGAGCCTATCCCAAGACATGTTTGAGGAGTGAAGCCGTTTTGAGCACGCGTTCGCCACATTCAAGAATTTTCCTACTTGTAGCAATTGGAGTTCTGTTAGTCATTTCTATTTCTAATAACGGAGTAACGATGGATTCCCAAGACCATTTCGACCATGATTCATTTGATGCTGATGACACAGATGCAGCTCCGGTTGGAGTATCCAAACATAGTGAATCTGGAGATAGAAACTTGACTTCGAGCATGACTATAGAGGATACCAGTTGGACTTCCTCTAGGGGAATCAATGTGACAAGTGGAGCAGATGTTGTCTTCAGGAATGTTAGCTTCTGGTTGAATAATGCCGAGTACCCCTCTGCGTGGATTACTGTTGAGGATGGAGCCACGCTTGTACTGGATAATTGCACAATCGAACATGACCCGGACGGTGCAGCGCCTGGAATAAGATACCTAGACGGAACTGATGGAAATATCACAAACACGAGAATTCTCAATTTTACAAAAATAGACATTGGAAATTTAGCATCAGATGGCTTCACATTGTATGGCAATGAGTTCCTAGATTGGAGTGCGCTGCAACCGATCGTGGTGCAGGGTACAGGAGAGGTAAATATAACGGCAAATGAATTTACCAATCTTGGCGATGAACGACTTTACAATCTTATCGATTTAATTGACTCTCCAAACGCAACTATTGTTGGCAACAGCTTTCACGATTTTGGAATTAAAGAGAGAGGAACCTTTTGGGCCACCTGGTTGAGAGGACTCATAGATGCTGATGTCGGAGCTATTATTGCGAACAATACTTTCGAAAACATCGGTAGAGTTGGCAGTGGGGGTTTCTACTGCATTAACGCTAATGACGATAATCTCACAATAGATTCCAATATCTTTTCCAATATACGGGGTTTTGGTCTCAAAATCTATGGGACCGAGCACCTCAATGTTACAGGCAACCTCTTCAGAAATATGACGGGAACTACAGAGACGTCGAAAAATGAATATGAGTCGAGCGGGGCAATTCTGGTTAGCATAACTGAATCTTCCAACGGAACTGGAATCATAATCGAACACAATCGGATAGACAATGTAGCTGGTGCCGGGATTTTCCAAGAAAAGTCAAACAACATCACGGTCAGATACAACACCTTGTCATCCTGCAATGGTTCCGCGCTAAGATTTGGTGATGAGGGAAGTATTGACTATGGCTCTTTTGGGAAGACCTACGGAAACTTGTTCTTTGAGAATTCCATAGGCATTTTCATCCAGAATGGCTCGGATAACACGTTTTACCGGAACGCATTTATCAACAATGATCTAGCTGCTAGGGATTACAATCATACGCGCAATGAGTGGAACAATTCCGCCTATGGCAACCTGTGGTTTAATGATTACCAGGAAGAAGACTCCAACAGCGATTGGTTAGGCGATACAACACCATTCAACTATGACGAGAACATTACTGACAACCACCCCGTCTTCAGAATAGGAGAACTACCACCGTCAAGTGGAGTCTGGGAAATCGAAATACCGACCGTATTCCAGTGGAACAGCATATCAGTACCTGCGGATATTGCTGTAGTCAACTCTACTTTCGGTGCGTTTGGTGTTCTCAACACGACAGTAAATCTGGTCAATAATCCAACCCAGGTGACAATTGAAAATAATACCGTAGCTGGGTTCCTGAATGCAACATTCACGAAGGGGCTTTCTATCGATACATATGTTAGCACTTCGTTGCAGACTTCCCTGATTCAAGGAGACTTGACATTCAATGGCCACGATGTTGGACAGCAGATTGAAGGCTCAATAGTTACGGGTGATACCCTGATTCAACATATCGATGGTTTCATGATGAATGACAACTATCTGAATGGCACCACCGGTTTGCAGTACATTTCGAATTGCATCGCAGACAATAACACCTTCAATGATCAGCTCTCGATTGATGATTCGATTGATTGCACATTCTCCAACGCGAGTCTCAAAGGTGATTTGGGAATAGATGGTCCTTCTTATTACATTACATTCGAAGATTCAACTTTTGATTCTCTGACCATTTTTGGTCCCACGACAATTAATCGTGATGTCCACTATATCACCTTCGACAACTGCACCTTCGATACGACCTCTTGGCAGTTGGGGGCCGATTATCGGTTTGTCAACATCCTCGATAGTACATTCTACAGCGGTTTTGATGTAACTTATGATCCTGTGCATAATGTGAGTGTACTAAACAATGAATTCTACCTGAACGGAGGAACAGCTGTTGATATCGATGGTGACAATGCCACAGTAACCGGAAACTACATTGTCAATTCCACTAACGCCATAGTCATTGGCGCTAGTTCTAATGCCTATACCCCGGTGGTCAATGAGAATGAGATAGTGAATATCACTGGAAATGGAATTGACATCCTAACAGACGCTTCACAACTACAAATAAAATCGAACTGGATATCAAACTGCTCTGGTTTCGGAATCCGCGCACATGGGGTAAGCAACCATTCAGTGATCAGCAATAACTATGTGGAGCTGGCTGGGAGCTACGGAATCTATATTGAAGCCTACCCCGTTGGAGTACACGGTTACTTTAGCAATGTCACACACAATGTAGTGAAATCCTGTGCCGGAAACGGAATAGAGATTGATGAGCTGGACAATAGTACGATTTTCAACAACACACTCACCATGAATGGTGGTTTTGGTGTCGTGCCTACCAGTTGTGGTGACGCGGCCTTCTGGATGAATATTCTCTATGAAAACGATGCTGGCAACATAGATGGTGCCGGAGGGATGCAGTTCGATAATGGCACCCATGGGAATTTCTGGGGTCCATCAGGGCCCGAAGGCAATGATTACTATCATGGCTATGACGATGGAACTGGCAATCCTTGGATTGGTGATGTTCCTTACGAAGTCGCTTCTGGCATCTACGATAATTACCCGCTTTTGCATAACCAACCGATGTTTCTGAACAACCCCGCAGTCATTGATACCGTATTCTTCGTTAATTTCCGTCTTATTGTCTTGAATACGACTGCTTATCCTCAGCAGGATATGTGGATACGTCAAGGTGGAAATCTAACCCTAGTTGGTACCACTATCGAGTTTCAATCTGATGCTTCCCACGTACAATCAATAATCGTAGAAACAGGTTGCGAACTTAGACTCATTCGGGGTGCCACCATTACAGCCAACAATACTCAAGCAACCTATGGATTTGGTCTCAGAAGTGGCGCCAGACTAGTCATGAACAACGCCTCAATCTATCGATGCGGCTATGGAGCAGGGAATCCGGGATTCCTTGTCAACATCACTACGATCTCATTCAACAATCTGAGGATAGGAGATTCCAACATCGGAATGGAGCTCTATCAAACAAGCCTGAATGTTTCGAATGTTAGATTCACGGATTGCGGAGTAGGCCTTCTTGTGAGAGGATGCTCTTCTTGCAACATCAGTAGCTTTACTTTCAGCAATGTCGATAGTGGAGTACAAATCAATTCGTCTAGCGATTGCACAGTCTCCATGAACGACTTCACGGGATGCAATGACTACGGGCTATCCATAGATCCCGCCTCAGTAAACATTGTTGTTCGCGACAACGAGTTTGTTGAAATCAACACTGCGGCGGTCTACATCGCGTCGAGTGGAAATGAAATCTACATGAACGCGTTTGTGAACAATACATACCATATCGACGAAGCAGGATCTCTGAGCAATACGTATAACAACGGCACTTTCGGCAACTTCTACTTCGACTATGATGGAGTGGATGATGACGCTAGCTTGATAGGAGACACACCATACTCTTCTGCTATATCAGATGTTGACGATCCATTGCCAATGATAGTATATGGCTCACTTCCGACTCCGACCGGGTGGACCGTGGACAGGCTCACTATCGCGCTTAATACCAACTATACGATCACGGGTGATGTAGACGTTAATAGCAATCTCATGCTCTTTGATACTCGACTGTGGATGAACTCGTCAGAATCTGCAACCTATCTAACAATAACTGTCTATGATGGAGCGAGCTTGACTTCTCATGCTGCTACTATCAGAGCTGTGAATGCAAGCCATAGGTTCAAGCTTACAGCAAATGCGGGTTCAGCTATCTGGATTTACGATACACAGCTAATCTATCAGCATTGGTTGCTGTCGCGAACAACGGACATAGTCGTACTGAATACAACCTTCACAAATGTATATGACGGGATTGCTCTTTTGGGTGGTGGAACAGGAAATATTACCCTTAGGAACTGCACCGTCAATTCAGCGGAACATCATGCACTCTTCATAGATCAATACAGCAACATCACAATCCGCGATTGGGTCTTCGATTCTGTTTACATCGCGATATATCTCGATCAATCAGCAGACATCTACATAGAAAACATACTGGTTCATGGATGCACACATGGGATCCGTTACGAGGATACTTCAGGTGTGGTGGGTGTAAGCAATTCAGATTTCTATGAAGCTGGCTATGTTATCACGGGAAATATCGATCGGTCTGGCCCTGCTGAGAAGCTGTTAGTAGACGGCATTAACGCCTATAAGACCGAGACCATGGGTATCAATTGTTATTACGTAAACAATGCAACAGTACTCAATTCTCACATTGAGATGAATGGTGCCGGGCGAGCCTATCACTTCGACTGGCAGACGACAGAGTATCTTCTGTGGAATTCCTATGCCTTCAACGGGACCTATGGTGCTTATGTCGATGATTACTCAAATGGAACTATCAATGAATGTGACTTCTATAACTTCACGACCGGCGTAAGCCTAAGTGACGTTGTCATGCCTGCGAACCTTAGTCTGGTTGGCAATCTATTCTATGGTTGCGACACTGGACTCCTTGGAAGTGGGAGTGTTGCCATCGGATCGAGCGCCAATACTTTCAGATACTGCGGTAAAGCAATCGATGCTGTTGACTCAAGTTGGAGTAGTTTCCAAAACAACGAGTTCTTTGACTCAAACTATGGAATCTATACAACTAACGACAATTTCCAGTACTGTCAGATAGCCGGAAACTCTTACATTGATACTAATTATCCCATCTACATGAACGGAGACCAAGACAGCTTCCAAATTGAAAATGAAACGATGCAGAATTGCATTGATGGTATAACCCTGTATGGTACTTACAATGAGTATGTTGGTATAGACAACATAACCATGAGCGGAGTAGCCGGAAATGCAATCTATCTGAGGTTCTGTAACAATGTTCTGCTATCAAACCTAACCTTTGATAATTTCACCTATGGAGTGTTCATGAAACGTGAAGCACTAAATGTGGTCATGAATGCGAGTAGCTTCACGAATGGAGATTGGGCAGTCCATCTGGAAGACCCCTCTCTAACTATGAGAGATTGCACAATATCTGGTATGACTTCGGGCGCCTTTGAATATGCAGATCTTTGGTCCCCTGATTTGTATCTCGATATTGATACCAGCAATACGCTCGAAGGACTACCAATCTACTCCTACTTCAACGTATCAGATTCAGTCATATACGGCCATGAAACATACTCTTTGTCGGTCATCAAATCAAGCAACGTTACTTTGGCAGAATTCGAAGTACAGGAAATGGATGACCTTCTCATTTTCGATTCCACAAATGTGACTATGTCCAACTCTAGTATCTATGCGGACATTTCCGTGGAAGGCAGCAATTACACTTTCATCGGAAACGTTTTCGACAATGTTACTGTCGATTTCATCAATACGATGGATAACGTGACCTTCACGCTGAATGCCTTTCTTACTGACTATGACTTTTTGAACGAATGGCAAGCAAACGATTTCTACTTGAATGGCTCAGAATATGGCAACTACTGGTACGATTATTCAGGTACGGACTCAGATGATGATGGCATCGGTGACACTCCTTTCGATGTTACAAGTGCGGGTGAGACTGACTATTACCCATTAATGACTAACCCTCTGGAATACTCGGTTACGATAAGCATATACGCCCCTCTCGATGGTGTTACCCTTCAAGGAATCACGAGTGTTTCAGTCAATGTTGATGTTGATGCCGGGTTCTACTATGAAGGTTCTACTACGGTATCCACAATAATCACCGTAGATGGTTCAGAGATAGGAAGTGGCGGTGAAGGAGATATAGAATTCAGCTGGAACACTACTGAGCATGACGATGGTCCTTACACCCTCAGGGTGACCGCTACTGTTAACGCTGTTGAAGACTTCACAGAGGAAATCTCAATCACGCTTGACAATACCGGACCCACTTTGGATCCCGAAATAGAAGATGGCAAGGCAACAGATGATAGCAGCCCAAGCTGGCGAGTAGATGCTACGGATGAGCTTTCAAACTTGGCTTGGATTGCTGTCTATCTGGACGGATCGGAAGTATCGAATGAAACAGCGTCTGGTCAAAGCGATTACCTTGATTTCACTCTTAGTTTGACCGAGGAGAGAAGCTACGAGCTTTGCCTATGCTCGATGGACGAGGTCGGAAATATAGGCATGGTTAATCTGACCATCTACTACGACATAACCGCCCCTGATCTTTCCTCACCTTCAGATTTCAGCTATGAAGAGGGTGCTACGGGGAACGCCATTACTTGGACTGCAAGCGATCTGACACCTAGCCATTACAATGTTACTGTGGATGGAAGTCCATGGACCAACGGCGATTGGAATGGCTCTGACATCGAGATCAATGTGGATGGTCTTGATGTCGGATTCAACACAGTACGCATTGAGGTGCACGACCAGGCTGGCAACTATGCAATAGATGAAGTAGAAGTGACCGTTACCGTAGCAGGTGCACCTAGCATTGACCATCCTGCAGATATCGAGTATGATGAAGGTTCAACAGGGCATAGTATAACCTGGAACCCGGATGACGTCAGTCCAGATTCATATGTTGTGTTTCGAAATGGATCAGAAGAAGAATCCGGCAATTGGGATGGTTCATCAATAACAGTGCCAGTAGATGGCCTTGGATTAGGAGTGTACAATTTCACAATAGTGGTTAACAATACAGGTGGCTATTCAGTAGCGGACATTGTTTTCGTGACAGTAGTAGATGGTACTCCTCCCACAATCAATGAGCCGGGAGATATCTGGTTTGATGAAGGTGATTCCGGGTGGTCCATATCGTGGAATCCTGATGATGACCACCCCGCAAGCTATGAGATCTTCAGAAACGGAACACTAGTGAAGTCGGGAGCATGGAATTCCACAGAGGAAACCATCACTATCTCCCTTGAAGGCCTCAGTGGCGGCGTCTACAATTACACTGCAGTTGTGTATGATGTTGGCACAAACAGCGTATCGGATGATGTAATTGTTCATGTGATACCAGACACCGATCCGCCAGTAATTCCTGATCCTCCGGCAGATATCAACTTCCAAGAAGGGCAGACTGGAATAGAGATCTCTTGGCATGCCTCTGATGCCAATCCGGCAAGCTACGTCATATTCAGAAATGGTAGTCAGATTAAAGCAGGCGCTTGGAATTCGTCATCTGAGCCTATCACCATCTCTCTTGATGGTTTGGAAGATGGCATCTGGAACTACACCGTGATTCTGAAGGATATCCATGACCAATCGGTAAGCGATACCGTCATCGTTACTGTGAATCCTTCAACCACAACTACAACGACAACAACTACTGGAACCACCGAGACAACCACATCAACTACAACCACAGGACCACCTCCTGCACCCTTGCCGATTGAAATCATCATAGCAATCGTTGGAGCAGTTGGAGCCATTGTGGTTGTTATAGTGATAGTCGTTATGAAGAAGCGGAAGTAGCCACGCTTTGCGCACCGGCGAATGCTGTAACATGGCGGATGGATAGGAAGATGCGTTGTGTTCTGGGTGGAGCCTAGGTAGAAGGCTCCACAGGATATTCCTCGCCCACTGTCGTTCCTGATTCTGTCACACAGCAGCGAAGTGCGCTCTAGATTTATTGGAAAATTTTTACGGTATTTGACGGCTATTCTCGGGAAGCAATGGAACTGTCAAAACCAGAACATTCGGGCATCCGACTAATCTTCCAGTTTATCATGATAATCTTTCAATGAGTGGCGGCTATTACTTCCTTTGAACATCTACTCACTGTAGAGCCAAATTTCGGAGCTGGCACAGATGCCATGCTTATTTTTCTAATATCCTTCATATTGTTCGTGTTTGTGCATGCACCCTACAGAGTGATTGACGCAATTCTAACACGGGGCGCCGCCAGAAATGTTGAAAGTGAATGAAGGAGCCACGAAAAAAATCTCTATTCAGTCGTCAATTGGTAACCCTAGTTACTGTGTTTGTTCCTCTGAATATGCGCCAGGGATCATCATGAAACCGTTATGGTCTTCTAAAATCGGGATATAGGCTCTATGAGCGCCTTTTATTTTACTGAATAAGTTTAAATCCCATTAAATTGCATATTGTGAATTGAAGTGACAAGTTTTACACCAGCTAAGCTATCCTAGTTGGTAGTGCGGAGCCATACGTTATCTATGATGCGTCTAGGATGCTCAAGCAAGTCGGTTAGTCTTGTCTCTCAATTTACAATCAAAAATCATAAGTTGTAAGATTCGTATTCTTTGATGAATTCATGCTTGTTCAAAACGCGCGCAGAAATTTTGGAATAGGAAGAGATTATGTGAATGAAGAGCCGCCTGATTCAACTATGCAGGATAATTGTAAGTCTCTAGAAATCCTTTCAGGTACTGCAGAGAAGGGTCTAGGAGCGTTGCATATTGTTGCAGGAATTTCTCTTTCGATTGCTCAGCTGATGATTCGACCATGGCACTGGTTTGTTGATTTCGGGTTGATTATGCCCTATTCGCTGGTGATTTTGGGAATAGTCTGTTTCATTCTTCCTGGTCGGGAATGGTTCAAGGAAACGTTGCTGCCCCGAGTGGAAGAAGGTTTTCTGCTAACGCCATCGGATCGGGAGCGGTATATGAGCTTCGGACGAACATTGAACCTAACGATAATCTGTTTTGGATGGGCATGGGCCATCTTATGTCAAGCGGGATGGACCTCTCTTTTCTATCTCGCTATGACTTTCCCTGGTCCATTCAACATTATTGGGAAGGTCATTGCTGAGCTAACTTTTCTTGGCATTTTTGCTGTCTATCCTGGAGGGCTTTTTTTGGCATTTTCACCCCTGGAAAATACCTTGATAGAGCATCACTTTGATGATATTCGGCCAATCCATGAGAAAGCCAATGCTATTGCCATGGAGAATATGAGATCTTAGAAAACAACCGTAAATGGTAATTTAAGATTCAATTCGAAGACCCTTTTGTGAGGACATATGCAAAAGATACACAAGTGAGGTATTGGACTAAATCATGCATCCCCGAGAGGTGATGCAGTTCATGCATTGCTGAGTGTCATTGTCGTTTTCAATGCAAGAGTCATGGACCGAGCATTATCGGAAACCGAGAGACATCTACGATGGCGAAAACGAAGATTGATTACGTAATAGGAGAAGCTTCTGTAACTCGAAATGGAAACAAAGAACGACTGGATGTTGACATAGGTTCGGAAGATAGCTGGTTCACGATTAGGGATGGTGACATGCTCGAAACTGAATCGGATAGCTACGTAGTTCATATACAAGAGTATGGACGTTCGAGTGGAACAAACAGAATTGGTGTTGGCCCTAATACGAAATTGGCTATGAAAATCAGTGGCGGAGTTATTGAGCAAATTAACCTGGAACACGGTCACTTAACATTAACTGCAAACGTGCCGGTTGCTACATCTTTAGCCACCGTGAAATGTGCGGCAGACAAATCAAAATATGCTGATGAATCTCTTTCTGTAATTCGTTTTGCAGACGAACAAATGGAAGTTGCTAACTTGGGAGGCGCACCATTGAAAGTACAGAACAATATGTCCGGAGAAACAATTTCCGTCACAGCCAATACTGCTGGGGACTATGTATATGAACAACTAACAGTATCCTCTAATGGAAGCAAACTGGACGGAATTACCCCTGAAATGAAATCTGTATTCAACAAAATCGAGGATCAGCTAGCAACCGAAAAAAGGGAGAAGCTGATGAAGGCTATGGGAGCTGATAACGCTGGCAAGCGCTACGTTCAAGGAATGGAAAAAATGATTGCCAATATGCGTCAGGATATTGAGGAACTTGAGAAGGAAGGGGGGGCTCCAAAGGAGCTGAAGCGGGGTGTTAAGAAGCTGGAGATGCAGTTGAGTGACGCTAAGAAGGAGCTCAGAGAGAAGGAAATGCAGAAACAGCAAGAAGCGGTTAAGAAGAAGGAACATGATGAGTGGGAGAAGAAGTTTGAGGCTCGCGAAAAGCAATTCGAACGAGACCTCGAAAAAATGGCCACAGAGGTGGATTCACAGAGTTCTAGTACTCCCACAGATGGCTTGACAGACTTAGAAAGGAAAATACAGCAAGCAGGAGCAGAGATTGACACAGAGGAAGACAGCGGTGGCTTAGATTCTGACTTCAGTGATCTTGAGAAGAAAATTGAAGCTGCGGGCAAAGAACTCGACGAAGATGAGTAATGAAACTTGATATCTCATCTCTGTTAATGCAAATACAAATATGCAATGTACCTACGGAGAACCTCAGCCTCGTTGGACTGATATACCACTCTATCTGTGCCATTGAGGGTTGCATTTCATTTCATGGAGCCTGAATTAGTAGTGATTATTGAGAGTTTCGTCTTAGCTCTAGTTACCGTATCCGCAACGGAGCTTGCTGACAAAACGATGCTTGTTGCAGTCTGTTTTGGAGCCGAACAACAGAATAACGGGAGGATTCTATTGGCTGTCGTCTCAGCTCTGATGGTTTCAACCTTTTTCGCCACAGTGCTTGGTAGTGGTTTGCGAGCCATTATACCGATAGATTGGTTGACATACATTTCCGGCGTGTTGTTCATCGTACTCGGCATCCATTCGATTTTCTTTCGAGATGATGAGGAAGAGATTACTTGTGCATCCGATGCTCAATTAGGAACCATGTTTTCAACGGTTCTGGTTTCAGAATTAGGTGATAAGAGTCAACTCGCAATTCTGGGTTTGGCTGTTGACTCTTTATTCCCGGTTGCTGTCTTTGCTGGTGCTGTTACAGCCTTCATCGTTGTCACTGTACTGTCAATTGGTATCGGTTCCACGCTTGGTACATTTAGTGAGAAACGCACTATTCACAGGATTGTAGGTGTGATTTTCGCAGTTGTTGGTCTACTTGTCTTATTTGGAATTCTATGAGATTCGGTGCCAATAGCAGCATTGTTTTGCCTGAGCTTGAGTTTGGAAAGCGCCAAGAAACGATTGAAACAAAAAGGGGTGTTTTGCTTCAAATAGAGGCGAACACCATGCGTAACCAGACATCATTCGCGCTTTGTATCATCGGTGGATTTCTCTTGATTATAGCGGGTTATACACAAGGAGTATCCACGATTCATTTGATCTACAATTTTACACACTCAATACCTGCGCTGTCGTCGTTCTATTGGCTAATCGACTTGGTGTTGTATATTCTCTGGATTATCGCTTTGGCCGGGGGATTTGCTGTGATTTTTGGTGGCTATCTCCTTACCACTTCTCATGTCCTCGCTGGCAAATTCATTATAGCTATTGCATCTGGTTTTGGTCTATTCAGCTTGATAATCACGATAATTCATGCGTTGATTGTCTTTGGATTGGCAGGGCTTTTGGTACTAGCCTGGCTGATAATGAATTCAGCATGGGCATTGGGATTGGTTTTGACTATCGTTGCTCGGGAGAAAGCTTAGTAGAACCATTTTGTTTTTCTATTTTCATAAGGACTTGCTGGGTATAACACCACTTTCTGAAAAATTCAGCACGGGTTATCTAGAGAACGTTGCCAGATTTATGTCCATGTCTCTTTTGAAGATTGAAAATCTTAGCTGGATTCTGTGTCCAGATAAAGACAAGTACGTCATAGGGGGCCTTTGTCAGTGAAGGGATATCACGTTCTTGTTTTCTCTGATCCCTGCTTGCCGAAGTTGACCTTGTTCCAGATTCGCTCGTGTAGGAAGTAGAGTGGCATTCGAATGCCGACATCGGCAATACCTACTCCTAGTGTGAAATCCAGTCTGCCTGTTACAAGGAAAATTACCATCATAATTGATGCAGTGGCAAGGATTCGCCAGCTGAAAGTCTTTACAACACTTCTATGCTTACATTCTTCGAGTTCGGCTGTAGCCATGAGAGGAATTCCTACTGGCTTTACATTCTATATTATCATATTTGATATATTAAAACAACCTAGCTCGTATCAGTTGTCTTCTGGCAAAGCAAGATGTAGTCGCTAGAATATGGAAGGCCTTTCAACCGATAGCGACTTATTGCACCGCTGGGAAATAGAAGATACTTCGGCGGATGATCACCATTGATAGTAACAGTAACAGGAGTCGTAATCCTAGCATTAGGCATCCTTTCGTTGGCTCTAACGTTCTACGGAGGCTGGATTGCTGCTTCGATTACAGAGGATTCAGAAATCGAGACCGAATACAGGTCTGAACACCTCTACTACCTGCTTTCCATGATTGGCCTCATTGTCTTGGTCACACGGCTTTTCAATGTGCCTTTGTTCTTCTGGCTGTTACAATCGTTAGTTCCATTCCTACCTGGTGCCATGTGCGCATATGGAGTGGTGAACGCCGGCTATCCTTTCTCCACAATGGCACTCCTGTCCAAACTAATCCTACCACTGTTTTACGGAGTTTGGTTGACCGTTGATTTGGCAAATCGAAGGCAGCCGCGAATTCCACTGATGAGGACATTGGCTAGAACTTTTCTGGTAGTTCTACTCCCGTTGGTTCTATTCGATAGCGCCATGGATTTGGTTTTCGTAATCACACTGCAACCGATTGATGTGCCTTGTTGTTCTAGTGTGTACGATGTCAATCCTCCCTTCTCTCCATCATCGCTCTTTGGACCCGTGGTAAGCTTTGTAATAATGGCATTGACAGTCATCTTGGCTCTCGCTCTGTCTGCTTTGCAATGGCAGCGGAAGGATTCCAACCTAGTGCGATTTGGCACTGTTGTGCTTTCGGGAATAGTGGCTATTCTGTATGTTCTGGCCATTCATGATGTCTTGGCACCTCTTTCTCTTGGCCTTGCTACTCACCATTGTCCATACTGTCTGTTCCAGGAGTTTCCTGATACAGCGCTTTTTGCAGGTGTCTTCTGGCTTGGAATAGCAGCCTCTGTGTGGAGAGTGATTCTGGAGATTACTTGGAAACGAAATGGACTTAATGGAAAACATATAGAGACCATAGCCTTGGCTTTGCGAAAGATTTCATCTGTAGCCCTACTATTTAGCATGGTATCAGCAGTCTCACATATCATGCTGGCTCTATAGGACTCTCTGATACGATAACCACCTTTCCGTTTATTTTGGTAACAAGCAAGGACTGATATATGGCCCCCAAATCCAAACCGACGAGAACCATGCCAAAAATCGCAAGAGGCCTAGCGGATATTCCTCAGAAAACCATCTACGTGTTGCTAAAGCTAGCTGAAGAAGGAGATATTGTTAGTCTTGGTGTCGGGGAACCCGATCTCGATGCACCTCCAGCGGCAATCAATGCAGCAACCAATGCTCTCGAATCCGGAAGAACCCATTACTCACCCGACCCGGGTCTGTTTGAACTAAGGGAAGCAGTTCGAAAGAAAACCGTACGGGACAGCGGATTTGATTTTGATCCTGAACGCGAGATTATTATCACACCGGGGGCAAGTGCAGCGCTTTTTGGTGTGTTGCTTGCCACAGTCGAACAGGGTGATGAGGTCATCATTCCGAGTCCGGGATATCTCGCTTATGAACCAGTGGTGCAGTTTACAGGTGCCACTCCCATTATTGTTTCTTCAAATGAAAGTAATGGCTTCATACCCGAAGCTGACACGCTAAAGGATGCCGTAACTGAAAATACAGCAGGTATGATTATCTGCACTCCCAACAACCCGACTGGAATGATGTGGAACAGGGAATCACTGGAGCTTGTGAGAGACCTAGCAATAGATAATGACTTCTATGTGTACTCGGACGAGCTTTATTCCAACATAGTCTTTGATGATAATGAACATGTAAGCATCGCTTCACTTAATGGCATGGATAAGCGCGCGGTAACCATTAGCGGCATGTCAAAGAACTACTCTATGACCGGGTTCAGGATCGGTTGGGTAATTGGATCGGAGAGTGTCATAAGTGCGTATCGTAAAATCCACCAGTATACCGCGATAGCTGCGTCCACGCCTTCTCAGATAGCTTCGATAGCCGCTCTCGAAGATTCAGGTGATTATGTCGATGCGATGGTCACAGAATACGAGCGAAGGCGAAAGTTGCTTCTACAGCGTTTTGCAAATGACATACCCCTCATTAGGGCAGTAAAGCCAGACGGATCGTTCTACATGATGGTGTGTGTTGCTGAACTAGTGGAAAAACACATGGATGATATGATTGCTTTCTTGAAATCAGAAGAAAACCGTTGTCTCTATGATAAATTCCCTCAGGCTGCTAGGGATTGGGTACATGAGGGTCGCTCGGGTTCAAAAATTACGGTGCTGTATCTTCTTTGCAAAGCTGGTGTTCTGACTGGTCCTGGCATCGCTTTTGGAGAATCAGCCGAGAATTACCTAAGGATATCTTTCGGGCAGAGTTATCCATTGATTGAAGAAGCTCTCAACAGAATGGAACAGACCCTCTCAGAATGGAAATAATCAAAATCAAGAGGGTACCTATTTTAGACATCAAAGCACATCTTGGAAATCATGTGGTTTAAGTGACTCACTATTGCTTTCATCATCCTGTAAGAATGAGGGATGGAGCTGAGCTATCAACGATTACAATCCGTCCCGAAGAAACCGGGAAGTACCCTACAGTTCTAATGAGAACTCCTTACAATGCAAAAGGGTTTGTCAGCCTAGCAAAAGGCTTCTTGGATGAGATTCCTTACGCTTTTGTAATTCAAGATGTCCGCGGAAGGTATGATTCGCAAGGAGAGCGCTTCATTCCATTCAAAGAGAAGAACGACTCGCTTGACACCTTTTCTTGGATAAAGAAACAACCTTGGTCAAACGGACACGTGGTTGTCTTTGGACCATCTTACTTGGGCTATACTGCCTTACAGGTTCTAAATGATGAATGTGACTCAATAGATGCTGTGTTTGCCCCTATGACATTCACTGGCCCCAGTGAGGGTCTGGTATATCGCAGTGGAGTACTGCAACTGCATTGGGCCTTGCCTTGGGCGATAATGACTTCAACTAGGGTTCAAGCCTCTTTGAAGCTCATCAATGGTTCGTGGCCGGATGCGTTCAAAGGGCCCTTGAAGAACAAAGTAAAACAACTAGGCTGGCCACAGCACGTCTGGGATATGTTTCTATCTCCGCTCGATAATGAAACATGGAACGAAGCTCGTTTGGAGTTTAGCGAGCCTGTGAAATCAAGAATATGTCTCATTGGTGGATGGTATGATTTCATGCTTGGAGCCACTTTGAGAAGCTATGGAGATTTAGTTAATGCTGGTGGCGTGAAGCCAGATCTCATAATAGGAGGATGGAGTCATAACGGATACCTGCAGAGTCTTTCAGGCGTGGGGGACTTTGATTTGGGTGAGCAAGGCAAAGCACATGCAATAGAGGATTTCTCGAACCTTCTTAAACGAACAGAGACCGAGGCGGAACAGCTAATCCGAGTCTATGTTCTCCGATCCAATAAGTGGCTCGAACTTGATGAGTGGCCTCCAAGAAACATCGTCGAAGAGAAGCTCTATCTTGGTGGTGAATATGATTTGCTTCAGAACCCAACGAGTGAATCAGTGGACTTCAGCATTCCTGCGGATCCCAGAAATCCTGTACCCACAATAGGTGGGTCAGTCTGGGAATTTCCCCCTCACTTGGAACCTGGTCCAGCAGACCAATCGTCATTGAAGAATCGACCTGACATCCTTCGTTTTGTCTCTCCCCCATTTGATAGACCTAGAACAATACTCGGACCTATCAATGCAGAGCTTTGGGTATCAACCCCCTCTGAACTTTCTCACTTCACATCAAAACTTACTTTGATAGATGGGGATAGTGAGCGCATCATTCAGGACGGAATCATACCAATTAAGCAGATTGACGAAACTCCAACTCAGGTTTGTGTGGATTTGCTGGCAACAGGTATGGAAATCAAAAAGAATGAGCAGATTGGGTTCGAAATATCATGGTCAAATTTCCCGAAATATGCGTTATCAGAAATATCTAAGCCCACAGTCCAACAGGTCCATGTGTCCCATTCAATGCCTTCACACATCAGCATACCCTTTCTTACAGAATGATTTGAAAATCTAGCTCTTCCCAATGCTTTCTTACCTGCTGGTTTTAACCTGAATAATCCGGTTACTCAATTCTCCCGTTCCTGATATCCACAACTGTGTCTGCCCAGTCCAGGACCCGAGTATTGTGAGAAGCCACTACAACAGTCATCTCTTCTTGGTCTATAAGCTGGCGCAATTGCGAAAGTGTGTTTGTCGTTAGGTCGACATCCATAGAACTACCGGGTTCGTCGGCAATCAGGATCCTAGGCGAGTTGATTAAAGCGCGGGCTATACTCACCCTTTGCTTCTCACCTCCACTGAGTTCTGCAACTCTGAAATTCTTGCGATGGCTCAACTCAAGCTTCTCTAGTTTCTCTTCAGCCTGTTCCTCTGCGTTTGAGATACTCATGTCTGTACAAAGCTTCGGAAGGGCAACGTTCTCTATTGCACTTAGATGAGGAAAGAGATACTCTGATTGAAACACGATGCCAATCTCCTCTCTCCTCATCTTTGTTTTGAAGACTTCAGAGGTGCCTGAAATGCTTGTGCCTCGCAGAAAAACCTCCCCACGACTGGGTGATGTAAGCAAAGAGATGATACTCAGCAGCGTCGTCTTTCCGGCTCCACTCGGTCCTGCAATGGCTGTTGCCTTGCCTTCCACTATTTCCAGAGTTACGTCAGCCACGGCGTGGACTTCTCTATTTGATCCGGTATGATAGGTCTTCCAGACATTCTCAAGTCGGATTGGACTTTTCATTTCACACACCTCGCAATACGATATCTGGTTCGGTAATGGCGTTTCGCCAAGCAGGAATCACCGAAGCAACTAGAATCGGAGCTATACCAACGGCGTAGGCTGTGAAAATAGTGCTTGGTGAAACCATGAGCGGCATACCACCTAGAAGCAAACTGGTGCTCCACCCCAGAACAAACTCAGAAAGAAGAGGTGCCCCCAAGAAATAATCATAGACTATTGCAAAGCTGATTCCAGTGCTACACCCCAATAGGCCCAGAATGAGGTTCTCGAACATACGAATTTCTAGGACATCAACTGTGTCGAATCCAAGTGCCTTGAGAAGACCAACTTCCCTCCGTGCTTCATCTGAGCCTGAACTTGAAACTGTGAATGCAAGAAGAACCACAACAAGTAGCAGAACAGCCCAGAGCAACGCTACTATGCCGGCTCGAACCGAATAAGCACGAAGTCCCATATCCCGCATGGCGGATTTGCTGAGTATCCGCGCCTCCGGGAAGGTGTTATCCATTTGAAGCGCTATGCTGTTGGTATTGTATCCTGGACTTGTCCAGACTGCGATATCCGTGCACGAGTCATTGGCAACTCCTAGCACCTCTCTCGCGCTCTGAATATCCGTCATAAGGATATCATAGCTGTAGATTTTCGATTTGCTGGAGAAAATCCCAACAATTTCAAAGGGAATGAGCGAGTTGTCATAAGCAATCAAGCTTATTTGAGAACCAACACCGAGGCTCACTGATGCCATTGACCTTTGCATCAAATCCAGAATTCCTTGTCCCACAACAAGCTTATGTGTGTCATTCTGGGGCAAGAACGATCCCTCTCCTATGATATCTGTTCCAACTGCCCCCGGAGTCTCTTCATACTGGGCAGGATTGATTCCCATAATCGTCATCAATTTTCCACTGCCAACGTCTGCGTACCCCCAGACACGAGGTAAAACATCCTCAACACCACTGTATGCCGTCAGATTATCACGCCACGAAATGGGGCATGGTGCTTGTCTTCCTCCAACAAGTTTCTGTACTGTGATATCTGGACCTTCATCCAGTGAGAGGGAAAAATCCTGTGCAACGCCTTGCCTGATGAATTCAATTGAGCAAAGAAGTGAAGTAGACATGGCTAAAGCAAGAATGATAGCTACTGTCTTGCTTCTGTGTTTGATGACATTACCGATTGCGTAATTCGCCAGATTAGCGTGCTTTCTTACGCCCATATGAGGACCTCCCTATGAGAATTATGATTGCAGGTGGGATAAGTGAAGAAAGTATCAATAACGTGATAACCTCAAGATTGCTTAGTTGGAGCACAACTGGATATGTCTGGAATGGGATATCTACGGATATTGGATTTTCATGCATGATTGGACTTACTATGGGATTGCCCCTGTAAAGTGAATAGCCACCAGGTATGTCTCCAAGAACCCCATGAAGGGTTTCTAGAATTGGTGATCTGAAGCTATACGAGTCCTGAACTATGCTTGGACCGAGCTCAGGAAATGGCCATATCCCAATCCCAAGATTGGTTCTGCTGAATAGGAATGTAGAAGCGATACCAAAGGATACGAGGACAACAACGGAAGCCACGACTGCCTTCTTCTGTTTCATTCTTCTCCCTTCACTCTGGCCAAACATACGGATTAGCTACTATTTCCCCACTATATTCATCTAGGAAATGGCTTTCGCATAGATCTTCCCCGTAGGCGTCTTCACAGACTGCTACTATGGTTGGTTCCTCGGTGGTGGGATTCACATAATTCTCAGAATAGATCCAGACAATCATTGGATCGTTCCAGTCCATTTCCATACCACAGATTGGACAGTGGACCCTGATATTCTCCAGTAGACTGATTTCCCCCGTTGTTTTCAGTCTCTCAAAAGCTAGTAGAGAGATGTTTATGCAACAGTAGTGCCTTTGGCTTCCGTTTGCAAACAGGAATGTGACCTCGTTGCCTAACGGATTCATGATAGGATCTCCGGTCCAATCACAATAGTCTGTTGTAGGTAACGTGATGGTGTAACTGTATATTGCCACGCAACCTAGTATGACAAAGACGACCTGTACCATCTGTTTCTGCTGCTGGTTCAATTTGGATTCACCGGTTACTCAGCGGTTCCAAGAGATGTATACATGCCTAGGAAACTCAGGAGTGCAATGGCCGCACCTAGAACCGTCTCTACATCCCGAGTAAACCAGCATCGCATCTGCGTTACACAGACCGGTGCAAATGTCCATGGTGCTATTGCTACGAGGATTCCAAGAATCATAGTTAGAAGATAGATTATTGCTTCAGTTTTCACGTTTTTTCAACTCAGTCTTTGTTTGTTTTAGATGTCGATAGTGTAGGTCTGCGAATCAGCAGAATTCTGCATCTCGTCGAAAGCGGTCACATAGAAACTGTAACTGTCACCACTGCTTGCCTCTCCGACCGATGCTACCCAGCGGCCTCCCGCAATACAAAGACAGGCAAAGAACTGCATGTCTCTGGTCTGATATTCTTCTCCATTCTTTGAGAAGTGTAGTTTCGCTCCCGAGACCCCAGAAGGATCAATGCAGTAGATTACTACACGGACTTCATCATCCGGCTTTGGTGGGGAAGGCCTTATGTCGATTTGATAGATATTGGGTCCGCTCACATCACTGAAGGCTGCAGAATAAATGGCCCAGGAGAGTCCAACTACTAGGAGAACTCCCACGCAGGCCAGCTTAGTCTTTGTCTTCATTCAACTCACAGACTCCAAGCTATTCAATGAGGTGGTTCTGACGAATATCAGTCTTTCGACGAACTCTTCTTCGACTCGGTGGAAAGTATAAATACCCGGCGGAGTCTATAGTGAAAATCAAAGCCGCTTCTGGACGGATTGAGACAATGAGTCAAGCCATCAAGCAAAACAAATACTTCCTTACTACCGTCATTCTGAGTATTATTCTCTTCAGCATGACATTTGGAAACTTACCCGGCCCCTCCACACAATCGGGAATAGTAGAGGCGAATGGGACGAAATATGATTTCAGCGAGTATGGCGTTGTGAACAAAGAACAGCTAGGACTGTTCAATTACCTTAACACGCTTGTCAGCCATGAGTATCAAGATTACGGTGAGTGGGACGGCTGGTACGCTGAAGATTTCCATGGCCTTCATCACTACGTTCTGGCATTCATGGATTACGCTGTTTCTGGTTTGTTCGAGACGACGCCTGGGTACAGATCAGAGCATTATCGCGGATTCGCACACGATCTTGTCAAGAAAATGAACACTACCGAAGATGTCTGGGGCAATAGCAGCATAGAATGGAAGGAATGGACGCACCCAAGCTACAACTACGTGGATTATTACTATCCGAATGCCACACACCCCGACGGTGATGATGTATATACCGGTGGCTTTCGTGGGCCTGCCAACATCATGTGGACCGGACACTACGCACTCATGATGTCACTCTATGAGCGTTCATTCAAGACCGGGGAGATGACAGACGAAATCTCTTGGTTTGTTGAAGACTGGAATACTTCATTGACAACTGACGGACTTGGTAATCCGAAAGAAGGTGGCATATGGGGCGTAGGGCTTATCCCCTGCGAGCCATACATTGTCTTTGTTCAATGCAATAGCATACCGATTTACGCAACCGAGCTCTATGACAATATGTACGGAACACAATACATGGAAAGCGGTATGTGGGATGCTGGTTTGGAGTATGCCAACGAAGTGATGCAAGATGAGTATGACCTATTCACTGACGGCTATTTCGTACAGGAACAATTCGGCCACTTCTACTCCGAAGAGCGTTTGCCTGATGAATATCCTGGGCCGCAGATGTCATTCTATGTTGATGACAAACCAAAGGTATCCTCATATTGCGACGCATGGGCACTAGCATTCTTGGAGTATACACAGCCCGAGAAAACCGCGGAAGACTACCCTGTATTTATGGAGCATTTCAAGAAGGAAGTTTCCAGCGACCAATGCTACATGATGGATACCTATAACAATCCTGACGGCTTCGGCACCTACGACATCCTAGGTAGCTTATTCTCAATGGCGCTTACCAAACAGCAGGACGATTTTGTAACCTTGGAACGATTGATGAATTTTCTTTACAGTTCATACAACAAAATCTGGGATGGGCGGAAGATGCATTTCGATACCATGAGTCTAGAGCCCTTCCTTCAACCTGTGCTTGCATTTGGCTGGCTTTGGGCAACCACACCGATTACGGTGAAAGACTTGGCAGACACAAGACCGGCAGCCTTCTGGGATTATCCCTATATCAGTGAAGCCGATGACGAAAATATTTGGGTCTATCAGGCAGAGTGGGATCCAGATAAAGAAGGCTTCATTCTAAATGTGCAGGTGGATGAACAAGCTACAATCACATTCAGCAACTTCGACCATGAGCCAGTCCCATATCATAATGGAGATCCACTTCAAGAAATGACGCAAGAAAACGGAGACTGGGTGTTGACACTGGACCCAGGTTCATATCAGCTGGTGATAACATGAGCGCAGATTCCGAAGAATCCAATGACGACATCCAGATGTCGCAAATCGTTGATCGACTGAATGTCAGCTCAGGAAAAGAGGCGGCTGTAACATTAGCAGCTGCGGCTATTGCAGTGGTGCTTTATGTAATTCTAACAGCAATTCCATGGCCATACACAATGGTAAGTCTGTTCAAGTTGGGAATTCTTCCATCCTTAGCAGTTATATCTACCATTGGAGCGATTCGTGGTCCAGTAGCGGGATTTCTGACTGGGTATCTAGGAGAGATTTTAGCAGGACTTCTGTTGCATGGCACGATTCTTCTAGGCACAGCTACTGCTGCAGCATTTGGTGTATGCGGGTTAGTCGTTGGAATCCTCTCATATGACTTCAGCCGTGGAAGGTCGCTCGGTAAGCTATCATTCATGTCTGCCTTTGGATTTGTGCTGACTACCTTGCTGGTTACAGCCCTCAGCCTATTTGTTGAAGTAACAGCACCAATGGCCGCAATTGGCTTCTTACTCCTACCCTATTTGACTGTAGGGTTGCCGACGATGATCTTGTTTACTCCTGTCTATGCACGTGTATGGCATATTTTCATGCGGAGATTCTTGCCCAGTCATCTCAAATAGCAACTGTTACAGAAAGAAATCTTGGTATGCCCCTCTATATGGTATTAGAGGAATCTCATGTTCAGTAGCTAAGGCTTTGTTTGTGCGTTTGATCCGCCCACAGCTTGCGATAAAAATAGAAATACTCGAAGAGTGCCGGGACATCATCGCAGAATAGGATTTCGTGTTCTCGGATGACATTCATTTTCATATAAAGCGGAAGCTCTTCAAACAACCTTACATCGTATTTATCCGCATTGATTCTCTTCCAGATTTCCCCGAGCAAATCCGCCTTCTCTTTTGGTGTTTCTGCATCTGGAGCAACAACACAGACGTCAATACCGCTTTTCGGGCTCATTTCCCCACGCACGTAAGAACCAAACAGCAGTACACCTTGTATCGGGGTCAAATCACTTAGCCACTCAAGTTCTTCTCTTATTTGGTGAAGCTCTGGGACATCCAATCTTCTACCTCCTCCATATACTTCTCTATTTTCGGAAGGGTTCGTCTTACACTTTCAATGAGTAGATCAACATCCAAGTCATTGTAGATGAGTACTATTCGATTTCTGAGTCCATTAGCTTCTCTAAGAACATTCGCTGATTCTTCAGAAATGATGTGATTATTTTTTGCCATCTTGATATTCGAGTAGTTATCCATAGGTGGCAATTCGTTATCTTTAAGCATCATAGCTAGGACATCGGTTGAAACCTCGACAGCTTCTTGGTATGCCTTTTGTATTATGAGTAGAGTTTCTGTATCGTTGAAATCGCTATCCGACTGAAGTTTTTGGTTCAATAGAGAAATCCGCATTCTGCCATGGCTGAGTTTCTGCATGTATCGTTTGCGGCGGACTTCATTCGACATATTGCTTACACTCTCAGATGTTTTGTACTACTTGCCATTTTTTATCTTCTGCTTTTTTCAGATATGCGTACTCGCATAAGTCCTATATCCGTCACCTTAATTGCTTTTCATGCTATCTGTTTCTCTATGCCAAAATTTCCTAAGGTAGTCGGAGAAGATCTCTTGGGAAACGAGATTGCAGTTCCTTCAGAGCTGAAAAAGGAATTTGATATTCTCTTGGTAGCTTTTCAGCGGTGGCACCAGAGTTTAGTCAATTCATGGATTCCATTTTTGAAGGATCTTGTCGAGAAATACTCAAACACTGAGTTCTACGAATTACCCACAATCCGCGAAATGAATCCTGTTTACAGATTCTTCATCAACCATGGCATGAAAGCAGGCATTCCATCTGAAGAAACTCGAGGCAGGACTATTACTCTTTATTTGGATAAAGATTCGTTTACTGATAGCCTTGGAATAACTGATGAAAGCAAAATATACATCTATCTAGTTAAGCGCGATGGCCAGATTCTGTGGAAGAATACTGGCCCATTCACAGAGGAGAAGAGAGATTCTTTGGAAAGAGCCCTGAAGAATGTAATTCATAAGGAGCTTTAGATGGCGATTCTCGAACTCGTCAAATATTGTCTTCAGGAGCGGTTTTCTGCCGGAGCGCCAAATCGTGGATCTGAGTCCCTTTCTTAGTAAGCTCAATAACCTCATCAAAATATGTGTGTGCTTCTTCTTTTCGTCCAATCCGCCTGTTTATTTCACCCATGAGGTACTTCGTTGTAGCTCTTTGTTCAAGTGGAATTAGGTGTTGACTAAATGCTTTCTCAAATAGATTCAATGCTTTCATAGCATATTGCTTCTCTCGATTTTTGTTTCGCGCCCACCAGTAAGCTGTAACCCACTCACTTGCAAAGTCATATGGATCACTTTTCATGATTTTATGCTTGACCAAAAGCTCAAGGCATTTAATCGCATGTACAATTCTATCAGATAACATCCCTCTTTCTGGAATTGGCAGCTCTTTCAACTCATTATTGAGTTCACTGATATTTATTGTCAATTCGAAAACTTTCCTGCGACCACAGAATCCACAGGAGGGACATAAATGGTAGTGAAATTCTGTTGGATTAGCTCCCCAGTAGTTCGGCCTGTAATCTGATCTTGTTGAAGCATAGCCGCAACTTGCAACAACACTGCTTTCGAAATCCTCGTGGCAAGCTGGACAATTGAGGGTTATGGGTGCAAAGGTGGTCATACCGTAGAAATCCGAATTATCGAATAAAAGGAAAGATGGTATGTAATCGTCGGAGGATTCCCCTGAAAATCAATAGTGAAAATACAACCCAAAAGCATCAAGACTAATCAGCTCCTTTGCACATGTAATTCTAATCAGCAGAAGGATTGAATAGATAGTTTGATGGCAATATGTACGCCTATCTGATTCCTGATTGGAAGGGTGAATTGGTGTAGATTGTATGGAAAGCGTTCGTAGCCAACCCAATGACTTCATTGGAATCATACTCTATACGATGCTTGAACAAAGAACTTCCGAGAATCCAGATTATCCCCCATTTCATACTTGGAAGATGAATGTTGTCCTTGCTACTGATTATTATCCTCTAACTCTCATATTTGACAACGGATTGGAATTTCGAAAGGGAGATTTGCAGGAGCCTGACATAAGGATTGGTTTTCAATTCAATACTCTACTTGAGTTAGTTCAGGGGAAAAAGACACTCTTAGGAGCTATCCTTGGGAAGGCCGTCAAAATCGAGGGGCTTCTACAGCATCCAACGGATGTGTATCGACTGTACAAGCTAATCCGCTATATCATTGAGGAATGAGATATGAATATCAAAGATAGGCTGATTGAAATAGTCGGATCAAAATATGTCACAGATAACCTGGCTGACCGATACATCTATTCTTTTGATATGACCGAGAATCCAGGTCATCAACCTGATTTTATTGTCATGCCGGACACTGTCTATGAGATACAAGCAATTGTTAATTTGGCTAATGAAACATTAACTCCCTTGATTCCATACGTAACTGGACAGAGTGTGGGTGGGCTTACTATTCCTCAGGTTGAAGGAGCTGTTATTGTTGACCTGAAGCGGATGAATCGGGTTATTGAAATCGATCGGGACGCGATGTACGTTCTTGTGGAACCCGGAGTCACATTTGGTCATTTGAAGCGAGCACTGGAAACCGAGTGTCCGGAATTTAGATACACTTACCCCCTCGCCCCTCCATACACATCGGTAGTAGCAAATGCCCTTCTCCAGGGGCTTTGCGACCTTTCAACTCAACACGGCGCGATGGCTGACTTCATCAATGGGCTTGAAGCTGTTCTGCCAACTGGTGAAGTTGTTCAAATTGGTTCGGGAATCTTAGGCGAAAGCAACTGGTTTGGGCGGTACCCTCTTCCTGATCTTGTAGGTCTTTTCTCAGGCTGGCAAGGAACGAGTGGTATCGTTACGAAGATGGCTCTGAAAATCTGGCCCAAGCCTGAGCATAAGAAACATGCCGCCTTGTTCACTGTTGGAGAACGAGAGACAACAACTCTTCTCAAGCAGATTGCTTCAAGTCAAGTTCTTGAGGATGCTGACTGCATGTCTATTTCTATCGTGAAGATGCTTCTTGGAGCTGAATATCCTGTCAACGCCCTAGAAGGCGAACCAGACTATGGAACCGTGCTAGCTGTGTCTGGAAATACTGAAGTGGAAGTTTCAGAGAAGATGGCGGTAATCGAGGCATTTGTGAAAAAGGCAAACCAGCATGGAGAGAAGCATCTCCTCGTAGACTGGGACACTGTAAGCAAGATGATGGGGTCCCAGGCAGAATCATGGATTGATTTTCCGTCAGACGCATTCAAGGTCCTGACTGAATTTGATGGCCTCACGTGGTGCGGCACCTATATTCATCCAAAGCATTGGGGAGAAGCCTTGACGGGCGGCCGTTCTATTGTTGAGAAATATGGTTTTGAATTGATGGCATTCCTGAAACCAATGAACGGAATGCATTTTGCAGAGTTCAAATTCATCATCCGATTCAAGAAAGAATCACACATTGTGGAGAAGGTTAGGAAATGCAATGATGAGCTCTTGGATTTTGCTCTGGGTTTGGGAGCGATTCCGTACAAAACGCCTGTTTGGGCTGCAAGGAAGCTCCAGAGGAGGATTGATTCGGGCTACCTCAAATTGCTGAGAAGGCTCCGTAGATTCCTTGACCCAAATGGCATCATGAATCCTGGACGATGGGCCATAGATAGTTAGATTGGGTGCCTTGGCGCTGATTCATGAGATTCATTTGTTCGCCTTCTGCGTAACTTCTTTCTTCATCTCAGCTTCACAGGGATTTTCTGGTTGCTCATAGTGGGCGTCTTCGCTAGATCCAAGTATGTGTGGATCAAATGCATCCCCATCTGCTGGCAATTCACCGGCATTCAAGAGACTCCATTTAACTGCAAGGGGCCCAATAGCTTCCAATGCCATCGTAGATAACGCAACAACTCCCAAGAGCAGGCTCCCAATAGTCGCAGCTTCTCCTCCCAGTGAAACGAATTGTTCCTCAATTATGAATGATAATCCTAGCGCTACCCCTGCTTGACAGAATAGGCAGGTCCCAAGGTATTCCTTAGTTACCTGTGACTCCTTCATGAGGGTTGCACCCACGCGTGCTCCAATGTATTTTGCACCCGTTCGAACTACCAGATACAAAATCGCTACTACTAGAATGGAGATTAGAGTTGTCGAAACCGTCAAGAGATGAGCCATTCTTGCTCCTACCATAGCAAAGAACAGCATTATGATTGGGGACATTATCTTCTGCATGAGATGAGGAACAGTTTCTGCATCACTAGGGAGCCGTTTGCTAACTACGTACCCAAAAACCATCGCGGCGAAAATATCGCTGAATTCCAAGGCGTGTACGATGCCCACCAGCAGAATCACTACACCTATTTCTGCTTCCAGAATGCTGGCACGATCAGGTTCATACTCAGTAATCCTTGCAAACAACAGACCAAATACACCGCCAATCAATGCAGCACCCAGAATCTTGGCGAGGGGAACAAGGAGAATATACAATAGAGGACCTGTAGCAGAATTGTAGATCCATAATGCATACGCAATGGCAGAGTTGGTGAGAATAATGGCGGCTATATCGTCGGCGGCAAGCACAAACATTAGCGAGGATGTCAATGGACCTTTGCACTCACCCTCCCAAATGACATCAGCGGTTGCAGCAGGTGCGGTGGCGCTTGCGACGGCACCGAAAAGAAACGCCCAGTGCAATTTACTAACAAAGAAGTACGTTACAATGCTGACAAGCAAGAAAGTTGCGGTGGCCTCGATGATAACAACGACGGAGAGCTTTTTTATCCGATTGCCTAGATTCCCATGATGCAATTCTTGACCAATATTATAGCCAATAAGACCCAGGGCAAGAGGTACTACCATATTTAGAAATCGTACTGCGTCGTTTGTGAAAATTCCAACTAGACCGAGAATAATCCCTGCAATCATGAATCCTAAGGTTTGAGGAATTCCGATTCTTCTCAGTATTGTTGCTCCGACATAAGCTAAGACAATCGCGGCTCCAATTATCAAAAGAGGGTTTGTCCAGAGAGAGTGCTGTAACATTTTATCATCTCTACGTCGATTTTAATTAATATATGTAATTACAAACTATGACCAATTTTAAGGTTTTACCAATGAACTCTAGCAGGTCATATGATTAGTTCAAAGAATGAAGAGATTACTACCTGCCTTGGAGAAGAATCGTCAAAGGAATATCGAGTTATTGTACTTTCATTTCCTTTTGTATTTATGAGTGATTTAGTTTTGGTCTGGCATCGTGATGAAATATGCCGATTGGGAGAATAGCCAAATTCCTTAATAGCTTTCACTCTGTTCCTAATGAAAGAAGGTCTGGTCATTGATTTCCCAAGATGAGCTCAAAGAGAAAACCATAGAGCTTGCTCCAGAACACATTGATTTGATAGTGGTATTCGGGTCTCAAGCTCGAGGAACAGCAACTGAAATGAGTGATTTGGACATCGCAATTGGTGCAAGCGGCCTAGACCGACATGAGCGATTTGATCTTCGACTGCGTGCAATTTCTCAATTTGAAGGCCCTCTACAAGATGTAGATGTTGTGTTAATGCAGGACATAAACTGGACTTTGAAATATAGAATTGCTCGTGATGGAAAAGTCCTATACGACAGAACAGGAAACGAGTGGGCATATTTTGTTGAGAGGGTGCTGAAATATTATCCAGATTATAGAATCTTTGAGGAACGTTTTCTTAAGGAGTCTTTGGAGGGAGCTAGATAATTGGCTATTGATGAAATCATCGTTAAGAGAAGATTGGCTTCAAATCTGGAAGAGTGTCAGTTCATTCAGCAGCTGGAAGAGATGACTCATGATGAGTTCATTGGTGACGGACGAAATCTAAGGGCCTCAGCAAAAGCAATAGAGAATATCAGTCAGTTAATAGTAGACATTGGCAGTCACATAATCGCTCAGAGTAACTGGGGCATTCCCGAGACTTACAAAGAGGCTATTGAACTGCTAGGAACTCATAGGGTGATTCCGAAGAACCTCACTAAGAATCTAAAGAACTTGGTCTCGTTGAGAAATATCTTTGTTCACCGATACATAGATGCTGACTATGATATCCTTTGGAGCTCTTTGGAAAGAGTATTATCAGATGCTCGCTCGTTTGTGTCCTTCATAAGAGAATACTTGGATCAAAAACAGTCATTATAAGATTCAGCTTGGAAACAACCACGTAGAATCGAAATTCAGTAACTACTATTCTCTATCGTGTGCAGAACTGGATAGATGATGAAAGCGGTACCAATTATGTATAGGAGAAAAGAGGGATTCCAGAAATAGAGATAGGTTGGGCCAACAAATAGGAGGAATCCAACCGCAATCAGCATTCGGTAATGAGAGGGCATAAGGCGGATTGTATCAGAAACCTTCTGGACTGCACTTGGAGTCAATGCTTGAATCATCATTCCCACTGTTGAAACTAAGCACCAGACGATGGGCAAAATGCTCATAGAGTTAACAGATGGAATCCAGCTAGGAAACCAGAATGCACCTGCAACTTGAAGAGTTATGAAAAGAGTAACTATGCCAATGACCAAGACATAGGCGGAAAGTAGATACACCCAAGAGGCATTCTTGGTTTCTGGATTACGCATCGCTGTCAATACGACCCATCCTAGCAAAACTAGAACAACATAGCCAAAGCCGTATATGAACATAGTTGCCTTGCTCACTTTCACAACGGCTTCACCCAACGATAGTATTCTTGCAAGCTCTGGGTCAGTGAGGTTGCTTGATGGGAAAAAAACGGTGGCAACAGTTGGAAGAAACATGAATAACAACCAGATTGCTGCTGCAAATTTGCGGGTTGAAACATCTAGTAGGTCTGAGATACTTGAGGCAGCTTTGTACATACCCGTACCTCCGAAAAAGCAATAGATTACGGATAGGGCCGCAGCTATGGTCTGGAGAAGGATTGACACGCTGTCCCACCACATGATTGTGATGAATATCAGACTGACTACTATAACACCGGGCCATTCTTTTGGTTGATTTGTGCTTCTGCTCAACTGGCGACTCACCTGGGCGTGCACCTTTCAATTATCGCGGTTTCCACAAATCGCAGCTCCAAACCTCATGCGGTGGCAAGCATATGAGGAGTGGGCAACAAAGGGTGGACCATGTAAACTGATAGATGCAAGATAACCCTATAAGCTCTTGTTGTGTAAACTACTATTTCTTCTCCCACAGAAATCCTTGTTTGTCTTTCTTACCTTTGGTGTGTTGGAAACGAAGCGTGGAGAATGAGGACCCAGACAGTATTATGTAATTCACTAGGTAGCTAGCATCTTTCCACTAACTTTCTAGACTGATTCTAATTCCGACAATTCCCCCTCCGATTTGAGACTGTCATAACAGAGACAACTCCTATAAGCTCTCACTAACATTGAGACCGAGATGAACATCCACTCAGATCTTCTTGAACAAGAAGAATGGCTCCATCGTTGCATCAAATGTAGCACTTGCAAATACATATTCAGGGATTATTCGCCTTCGTGCCCCTCGGGAGAAATGTTCAATTTCGAGTCATTCTATGCCTCTGGAAGAATCAAGATCGCCCAAGCCCTTGAACAGAGAGAGCTGGAATGGAATCAAGATCTCTTGCTTCCTATTTTCGCATGTCCTCTATGCGGAAACTGCGAAGTTCAATGTCAAGCTCCACATCAGGATATCATCGTTGACCTCATGGAAGATTTGAGAAGAAGAGCAGTTGAGAAAATTGGCCCTCTTCCCTCGCATTCGCGCTTTGCAAAAAGTGTTGAGAAGAATCATAATCCCTATGGTGAACCTCATCATGACCGATTAACTGCAGAGCAATTGGGCCTTCCTGAGCAAGCAGATCTGGTCTATTTCATTGGCTGCACATCCACTTATAGGGAACAACAAATAAGTGATGCGACCCTCTCATTGCTTGAGAAAGCAGGGGTTGAATTTACTGTCATTGACGAATACTGCTGCGGCTCTCCTCTCTTACGAACGGGACAAATGGATTTGACCAAGTCTCTAGCAAAACACAATGTTGAAGCTTTCAATAAAGCTGAATCAACCAGAATACTCACTTCTTGTGCAGGTTGTTATCGAACTCTGAGCAAGGACTACCCTAAACTAGGATTCACGCCTCCAGAAATAATTCACGTCACAGAACTTCTATCAGAACTGCTGCATAATGATAGACTCAAACTACGTAGTGGTATTGACACTCGCACGGTAACATATCATGACCCATGCCATCTAGGTAGGCACTGTGGGGAATATGACTCTCCAAGAGATGTTATTGAATCTCTTCCAGTTGATTTTGTTGAAATGGAAGCGAGCAGGGAAAATGCGTGGTGCTGTGGGGCAGGCGGAGGAGTGAAAGCAGGTTTCAATGATTTTGCAATTTGGAGTGCAGAGCAGAGAATTCAACATGCAAAGGACGTAGAGGCTGACATTCTTACATCTTCGTGTCCTTTTTGTAAAAGAAATCTAAGCGACGCAAGAAAAGATGGTGATCCTGAAATACTCGACTTGGTGAAGCTTATCGAGCGTATGCTAATATGACGATAGTCATACCAATGTGATTGCTTCTTTTGGACATACTTCAACGCAGTCTCCGCACCTTGTACAAAGATCTGTAAATGCTACATCTACCCGCCAGACATCTGGATCGTCACTTTCATCATCTGTAGAGTAGAGCAAGAACAAAGCAGGGGCGCAAATCTGCAAGCACTTCTTACATTCTCGGGGGTCGCCGCATTTGTCGTAGTTGACGACGATATCTGTCTTCATTGTTACCACTCGTCCTTGACCGCGGGAACGGCTGTTCTGTCAACCATCTCAATAGCTCCCTCCGGACACGTTGTGGCACATAACCCACAACCATAGCACTTCCAAGCATCAATGAAGGGGCGATTCATTGAATCGGTAAATGTTAACGCTCCAAATTGACAGCGTGAAGCACAAGTACCACAGCCAGTACATTTGGAGAAATCTACCTTTGCAACGTATTCTCCTTTGTATAACGCATTAAGACCATAATCGATGCGAAGCCTCGTAGCTGCGCACTCAGGATATTCACAGCTGCAAAGAGCAGCGATGTACGGAACCGGGCCAAACCACACAGTGTTGACTCTTCCTCCTCGGTTCATTTTTTCCACGAAGTCTTTCGCTTCGTCAATGTGCAATCGTTCTGCACCATGCTCCGGGATGTATCTAGGAAGCTTTGGCACCATTTCCGCGAGTGCTCCGAAGGCCAGACAGCAGGGATCCTCGATGCCACGAGTCATATGTCTGCAAGCACAGTTGACTTTGAGAATTGGGTCTGCAAGTTCTAGGATGTGCTGAGCGTCCTCAAGCGGCACCACTTGACCGGGATGCCCTTCAGCTCTCCGTGGATTTCTGCCTTTCAGTGGCTTCTCTTTGGTGAACCAACTGTTGATGTACCATTTGATTGCACGGCCTACAACTGGAATACTAAACTTGTAGCCCGGTCCCCTAGTTGAAATGCCGAATATCTTCTGGAGATATACCTTCTCAAAGTGTTTCCACAGCTCATAGATATATTCGTGAGCCCCGACAGCTTCGGCAGTCTCTTCCAGGTAGTTTTTCGAGTTGAGATACCACTTCTTCCCAGCTCCATGTTTATAGCACCACTCGCACATCTTGGTCACCTTCAAACCGCAGATTGCAGAATCGTTTGCATTATCCCCTAAATTGCTTTCCCTGAATCAGCATAGGAAGAATCGGACCATTCCCTAGTCAAGCCGAATCCTCAACTGCACATATGGGCCGAGTTGAAGACAATATGAATAGATTATTAGGTGAACAACTTCAGAAAAAACAGGATGTCGACCAAGCAATCTTCGGTTCCGGTGTACAAGGTTATTTTGATAGGTGATGCCAGCGTTGGCAAATCCTCTTTGATTCGGAGACTACTCCTCGACGAATTCGATGAAGAATATACCGCAACTGTTGGTGTCGACTTGAGTGCCGTAGCTTTCAACATCGAGGAAATAACACCTGTGATTCTTACAGCGATTGACTTGGGCGGCCAAGCTGATTTTGATGAGCTACGCTCAAAATACTATCAGGGAGCACATTTCGCATGTTTGGTTTACGATATTTCTGATCAACGAAGTTTTGACAGACTTGAACACTGGTATGAAGGCCTCATCGATTCTGTACCCGATTTTGGTTCAGATAGCAAGCTTGGAATGGTATTCGGAAATAAATCTGACTTAGACGATGAACGTGAAGTCAACTCCCTGGATGGAAGACGGTACGCAAGTGAAATCAATTGGCCATTCTATGAAACAAGCGCCAAGACGGGGTATAACGTGAGCAAAGCCTTTACCCGAATCGCGAAAACCCTCTATACGAAATACCCCCCTCACGAGGTATCAGCTAGCCATTCAGACCGACCTAACATTGGCGTATGAAATCACTTGTTTCTGTTCTGATTGGTCATGCGAATCTACAATCGCCCTTCCAGTTTCATTCTCGGAACAATGAAGAGTACCACTATCAGGGCGATTCCCGCTATAGCAACACCTGCTGCCAAGGCTATCATCATCGGGTTCGGACCTGGTGGCGGTGTTGTTCCCGTGGTTGTTGTTGATGTTGTGTCGGTTGTGGTTGTAGTGGTTGTAGTCGTTGTCGTATCAGTTTCGGGGAGCACAGACACTAGTACTGAATCCCTTGCCTGATTATCTCCTTCATCTGTAACGATTAAAGAGAAGTTGTATGTGCCCGGCGCGAGTGAGTCGACATCGACCACAATATCCGAGCCATTCCATTTTCCGTCATACAGAGCTGTTCCATTTCTCAACACAGAGTACGTCACCATTCCTGCATCACTAACATTCCAAGAAATACTATGGCCGGTTGTACCCACTTCGTATATGATGTCTTCAGGAGAGCTGATGATAGGAGCAACCGTGTCGATTACATCAACGGTGACTGTATCGCTGGCCTTGTTACCTGTGCCATCATAGACAGTCAGTGTGAAGTTGTACTCTCCAACTGAAAGACCATCGACGTCGTATTCGATGTTTGAGCCATCCCAAGATTCACTCAGGACAAGTATGCCATTCCTGTGTATGTTGTAGATCTGAGGATCCAAGTCAGAAACAACCCAGCCTATTGAATTTCCTGTCGAGCCCCGTTCGTATTCCACATCTACTGGCGAATCAATATTTGGGGGAATAGTATCCGTCACAGAGACAATGACGGTATCACTTGCATAATTCCCACTAGAGTCATGGAGGATAATCATAACATTGTGTGAACCAAGTGAAAGACCATCGACATCATATTCCACGTTGGAGTCATTCCAGGACGAGTCTTGAACGATGCTGCCATCCACATGTATCTCATATGATGACGGGTCCAAATCAGAAGCATTCCAGTTGATTGAGTGTCCTGTTGAACCGAGCTCGTATTGGATGTCATCTGATGGATCGATTGCAGGTGCGGTAGTATCTATGACCGAGACCATTACCGAATCCGTGACAACATTGCCGCTGGTGTCGACAACTGCAATAGTGAAGTTATGTGTTCCAAGAGAAAGACCATCAATACTCTGCTCAATAGTCAATCCGTCCCAGGACGCATCCTCGATAAGACTGGCATTTCTGTATATCCGATATGAATCTGGGTCTAAATCTGCCGGATCCCAGATGATTGTATTGCCTGTTGAACCCAGCTCGTAGTCTATATCTTCTGGACGATTTATTTCCGGTGAAGTAGAATCGAAAACTGTTACGAACACACTATCTACCGAAATCTTGTCTAGAGTATCATTGATACTGATTGTATAGTTGTACACGCCGAGATCCAGTCCATCCACATCAACAGTGAGATTCGCACCTTCGGCGATGCCTGAATCTATGGCGGTGCCGTTTCTGTAAACTATGTAGGAATCTAAGCCCTGGTCTGATGCTGTCCAGGTTATTGAATTGCCTACTCCTCCCAACTCATAGCTGACATCTTGAGGTTGATTTACTGTTGGAGGATATAAGTCGAGTAAGCATGGGTGATTATCTACATTCATAGCAAGACCATCTACTAGATAGGAGCCTGAACCTGCATAATCTGACCAGCAATTTCCAATGGTCCCATTATCCCAAGTAGTAGATTGGCTATCATCAAACCCATTGTAGTGATGATTATAGCCAATATTATTGCTGTAGAAGAGGTTATTCTCAGATGCGGCATCCAATTCTATTCCCACACCATTTTGAATAGCTGTGTTGTTGAGACCAACGCAATCATCTGAATCATCAAAATTGAAACCGGTCAAGTCATTGCATGTTGCATTGTTATCCGTAAGGTTCAGATTACTTGACTTCGCGAAGTTGAAACCAAAATACAGATTCGCGATTGCAGAATTTTCTTCAAGACTGTGATTGACTGCTGAATCAAAGCTGAATCCCAGCTGGTTAGCAACCGCAGAGTTGTTTGTGAGTATCCACCCAATGCAGTTCTCCAAACTGAAACCACTGAATGAGTTGCTGGTGACAGTATTGGTGTGTAGATGGCCATTATCTGTCTCACGTATAGAGATTCCGTTTATCCCATTCTGAGTGGCTTGATTACCAGTAAGATTAAGATTGGCTGAGCTGTCAATCCAGAAGCCGCATTCAACATTATCATTGGCAAGGTTGTTTGTTAGATTACAGTAGTTGGCGTATTCAACAAAGAACCCGTAATTGGTGTTGTTACTTGCAGTATTTCGGTTCAATGTAACATCTGTCATCGTGTTCCATTGCGTACCAGCTAGATGAAATCCATTATCCGAATTCTGCTTTGCAGTGTTATTCTGGTATACTATGAAATCCGAATAGAGAAGGCAGAAACCATGATGAGCGTTTTTAAGTGCCGTATTGTTTTCCAAATGGATATGATTCGAACTGCGTACGCTGAAACCATGATTGACACTATTGAACGCAGTGTTGTTTTCAAGAGTGCAGTCTTCTGTTTGGATTAACCTATATGCATTAGCGGAATTATTCGCCGAGGAAGTTCCTCTGATTGTGCAGTTGTCACAGGATAGCAGACATACTCCTTCTGTAGCATTTTCATAGAGTCCAGTCTCGACCTCTACGAAAGATGAATTGACAACCACCATTTGTCCATATTGGCTACCGTCAATTTTTGTGTCGTTACCCCCGTTGAAATAGCCCAGCGCTTTTCCATTTACAGTGTTTCCATCTTCGCTTGTTATCCACTCCCTAAGCGAATCACCTCCCAAGTAGATTCCGCTTTGTTGAAATGTATTATTGTGGAGTGAGCATTGGTATACGTCTCTTGAGATATACATCCCGTACACGCTTTTTGAAATGGTATTGTTTGAGAATGCGGTCCAGTAAACTCTGTCAAGATAGAATGCGGATTCGGTGTTGTTTTGCACTTCGTTCATAGTGAAATTGGAGGTCTCGATATACTCTAGATTCAGACCGATGTGATTTCCCTTTACTACGTTTTGTGTAAAATTGCAGTCGATCGTTTGGATAAAGAAGCCATCCTGCGAGTTGTTTATTACTTCATTTCCAGAAAATGAGCTGTTAGTACAAGAGATATCCATTCCGCGTCTGTTTTCCGTGGCTGTGTTGTTTGTTACTGTGCAGTTCTCAGACGAAATGTCAAAACCAAAGTCGTTGGCATATGCTGTATTATTAAACACTTGAGATTCGTGCGACTTGTACTGAAATATCCCGGATTTGCACCCTTGGACCGTATTATTTCTGATTGTTGCGTTGGTGCAGAATGCAAATTGAATCCCTCGAGACGCATTATTATATGTGCCATTTTCAAGCGTAATGTTATTGCAGTTCAATAGGATGGTCTGCCCGTGGGTGCTTGCGTCTATCTCGGTGTTGTTCAAATTCTTGAGATAAGCGAGATCTTTCCCGTTCACCGTGTTTTCTGATATATCGTGCGTGACCCAGTATTCGATTTGGTCACTTTCTGAGAAAACGAGCCCGTTGTTTTGGAAGGTGTTGTTGGCAATTGTGAAATTAGTCATCCCATTTGCTTTGATTGCAGATTCCGAATTGTTGGCGATAGTGTTGTTAATTAGAGCGCACTGATTGGATTGCACTACTTGTATTCCATTGCGGCCTGCTTCAGAAATAGTATTGTTCTTGAAAGTACAGTTGTTAGAAGTACTAAGCCAGATGTTGCTTTGATGTTTTTCCATCACACAATCCTGAATAGTCCCGTTAGGTGCTAAGAAAAGATACATGCCATGATTATTCGTGGGACTGGGTGCAGATAGCAAACAATTCTCGATTTTGTAATGAGCGGTTGTTGAGTCGATTTCAATGCAAAGACCACTAGTTGTTATATTTAATCCCTCAATTAGATACGGATTTGCTTTCGATCCGTCTCCTGGCCACCCCTGGGTTTCGAAATCACTATCACTATTTATGGAAATCGGGCCATGTGGGGTGTAAGCGGCTTGGAAACCCCTACCATTTATCGTGGGGTGCGATGTTGAGGTATGTTTCCCAGCTGTTTGAGCATTACTGAGCATAAGCAAAGCAAAAAAGAAGAGGAGAATCTTGTATTTCATAAACAAAACGCCTTCAAGGTCTTGCCTGCGTGCTTTGTCCGAATAATAAATCCATCGCAACCTTTGTGAATCTGTGAGCCCATTATCCTATCCTCACAAAGTATACC
>WJIL01000084.1 GCA_014730275.1 Candidatus Lokiarchaeota archaeon
AAGAGAATGTCTGCTGAATATGTTGTACCTCCGGATTCAGGAACATGGATTGAAATAGGAACCAATCGGGTTTGATTGATTGTTATTTGGGATTCAATCTGAAATACCTCGGGCGTGGCTGTCGATTCAGTAACTTGGTATGTGGTCATCTCACCATTGAAGAGCTGTATATTGAACGTGTAGTTGTCACCAAAGAATAGTTTCTCGAAATTGAGAGGAAGCGTTCCTGGATGAGTAAAGGAAAGTTGAGGAATTCCACCGTTGGTACTCTGGGCAGATATGATGTTCTTGGATTCTTCTAGATTCAGCGCTCCTGCTCCAGCAACATAACTGGGATAGTTTATTGTATCAGCTCCTGCAAGAAGGGCTGTAGTAATTGAACCCGGGGTGTATTGGATTCCCTCATCACTACAATACTGTACTAGCTCTGCAGCTGCAGCAGCAACTCTAGGGGAGGCGAAGCTTGTTCCATAATATGTTGCTCCCCCTGATTGAACATATCCTGCTGCAGATATGTCTGGCTTCATATAACGTCTGTATGTTGGCCCGAGGCTGGTGTAATCATCGGGAACCCCGTTCTCATCTAGTGCTCCAACTGCAATGCAATATGGGAACACACTTGGCGAAGATATGCTTGTTCCAGCTACACCCCCTTGTCCCTCATTTCCTGCAGCGCCAACTACTATGGCTCCCTGTTCAAACGCTCTCTTGACGGCTTTTTCCAGCGGATCTCCATATGATGGAGTAGAACCGAGGCTCAGATTAATCACAGTACAATTCTGTTCAAGCGACCATTCGATTGCAGCGATTATTCCCAATACTGTAGCAGAACCACCGCTACCGATAACCTTGGCGTTTACAATTACTGCGTTATTACTTTCTTCTGCAATCATTTCCGCAACCATTGTTCCGTGAGCGATATCGCTTGGCTTCGAATCTCCAACAGTACTGTCTGTTGAGTCATAACCGTACTGGGCTGAAACAAAGCTCCTCTGAGGACCAATTCTACCCTGAAGATCCAGGGTCTGGTCAACCCCTGTGTCTAGAACAGCTACCCTAACATTTTGCCCCTCGATTGGAGTCTCAGGCAAGAGTCCGGAGAGTAAGGCTATTGCTGTGGTAAGAAGAAGTAGAATGATGATTACCGCTGCTACTAGCTTCTTGGTATCAGTTTTTGTTTCCTTCCTGCTAGGTTGGTCTGGCTCCCAGTATCTATGCATTACTTGTTCCTCGGCTAAGCTGGCGTGTGATTCACTGATACAGAATCAACACTTGAAGATATTGATTGTAGATGTCGGGGATAGAACAAATCAACTTAAGTAATATTCTTGAATCTTTGAGAACACGTTAGACGAGGGACTATAATTGGCTCAACAGAAGATGACACAGGATGAAGGAAACAACCTAGAGAACGTCCCCTCGATGGATTTGACTGCTGTTCTCGGTGCACTTTCTGTTGATTGGAAAGAGGGACTTTCTAGCGAGCAAGTGAAAGAACGTCACAAGAACTACGGCCCAAACGCAATTCCCAAAGCCAAGGGGTCTTTTTGGAAAGTATACATAGCTCCCCTTCTGAATTGGCTGATTAACATCTACATTGTTAGCTCGATAGCTCTCATTTTTCTTGCCTATGCATTTCCGTCAGACCAGAATCAACTAGCCCAAGCTGTTGTTTGGCTTTCTGTAGTGTTTGTCAACTGTTTAGTGGCTGTTTTTCAGCAGTTTCGCGCACAGAAGAAATTGGAAGCGCTTGAGAAGCTGTCTGTTGGTGATGCCCGTGTCAGACGAAATGGACACGAATTGACGATACCACCAGATGAGATTGTGCCTGGTGATATTCTGATTATAGAACAGGGAGATAAGATACCCGCAGATGGCAGGATAATTCAATCATCGAACTTTTCTACGAATGAAGCATCTCTGACAGGAGAAAGCGTACCAGTTGAAAAGGACGAGCATGCTCAAGTGGATCTCTTTGCGTCCATTCCAGAAATGAAGAATATGGTATTCTTTGGCACATATGCTGCCACAGGTACTGCTGAGGCGATTACGACCACTACTGGTGCAAACACGCAAATCGGCAAAATACAGGGCACATTAGAAGAACTCAATACTGGTGATATTCCGCTACGAAGGAAGGTAAACAAGCTCGCCAAGTATCTGGGAATGGCTGCCATAGCCCTCCTTAGTGTCTCCTTCTTTTGGCAGGTATTGATTAAACCGTTGCTTGGTGGGCGAGAATTGTTGCTAACGCTTACTGCTATAGCTGATGAGCTCACCGAAGGCATAACAAAAGCTATGACTATTATGCCCATCAATATCCCCCTCTTGACAACCATTGTACTTCTTACTGGCGTCTTGGCTATGGCAAAGAAAGGTGTGATTATCAGAGATCTTTCTGCAGTTGAAAGCCTTGGTAGAGTGAGTGTTATCTGCTCGGACAAAACCGGTACCATGACTAAGAATCAAATGACTGTCAAGCTCTGCTGGGATACAGAGAGCTTCTATTCCATCAGTGGAACCGGCTATGAACCCGAGGGAACGATAGATTCTGTTGTAGGGAAACCCGAGTTGGGTGACTCTGATTCGATTATCTCTACGGAGATAGAAGACGTAAGAAATCATCCAAACCTACAGAAACTGCTCCTCTGTGCTGGTTTGAATAATGATGCCGAACTTGTGAAAAAGGAAATAGTCGAAGGCGAATCTGTTTGGACACCAATTGGAGATCCAACCGATGCCGCCTTGCTGGCATTCTTCAGAAAAACCGATCTTGATGAAGCAAAAGTATCTGACGAATATGAAACGATCGAGGAGTACCCCTTCGATTCAGAGCTGAAACGAATGTCCAAGGTGTTCAGGATTAATGGTCAGCTCGTATCATTTGTGAAGGGGGCCTCCGAGGTAATTCTGCCACGATGTAAAAAGCTTGGCGGTGAAACTTCGCAGAAGATGACAAAGAAGGATATCGCTGAAATCAATGAACTTACTCACGATTACGCATCAAGGGGATACAGAGTCATATCCTTGGCCTACCGTGAGATGGATTCTGTTCCGGGTGATGAAGAAAAGGGCAGAATCAAAGCAGAAAACGACCTCACTTACTTGGGATTTGCATGTATTGTGGATCCACCTCGTGAAGGAGTAAGAGACGCCGTTGCTCAATGCCACAGCGCTGGTATCAATGTTGTCATGATTACCGGTGATAGTATTGACACAGCCAAGACTATCGCATCTGAACTTGGAATTCATAGCGAAAACTCCCTTGCTGTTGAAGGCAAGGATATTCCCGAGCTAAGTAATGAGGACTTCTCGAAAACTAATGTCTTTGCTAGAGTCGATCCCGAGCATAAACAGATCATAGTTGAACGATATCAGGATCAAGAGAAGGTTGTCGCGATGACAGGTGATGGCGTCAATGATTCCTTGGCTCTGGCGATGAGTGATGCAGGGATTGCTATGGGCATCACCGGCACGGATGTTGCTAAAGAGGCTGCGGACCTTGTGATAACTGACGATAGCTTCCCTTCGATTGTAACAGGTGTTCACGAAGGTAGAGGTTTGTTCAACAAGATACGATTCATGATCTATTTCTATATCGCAATAAACCTCTTTGAGAGTGTACTGTTCTTTGGAGCTCTTTTTGTACTCCCTGAAGGCATTATCATTCTAGCTGTCTGGCAGAGTCTCTACCTTGTGGTAACAACGCATTCCTTCCCTGGATTAGCGCTTGTGTTTGATAAGACATCGCCCAAAGCGATGACCGAAGAACCACGAGATAGCCAGGACATCATTACCAAGCCACTAGCGAAATACATGGCACTGAATGTTGTACTCATGGTGATCGGTGCTGCAATAGTATACGCCCTTACATTTACTGGCTGGGGTGGCATCGTAGGAATTTATTCAGAGAACCTTACTGGGGCTTATCCCATTCTAATGCCATTCCATGAGGAATTAACGATAGAGGCCGCAAAGGCTACAGTAATGATGATGACGGTCATCCTCATTGTTGAGAGCACACTTGCACTCATAATACGCCGAATAAACATGCCCCTGGCAGATAGTATCCGCGAGCCTGGTATTGAACGGTTTGTCGTGCTGCTAGGTCTCATCTATCTGGGCCATCTGATTTTGATGTATGTGCCGCTAGCGCAAGTCATCCTTGGCTCCATCGGGCTGCACTTCTATTTTGTACCGCTTACACTATACGATTGGCTGATTTGCATACTCTTGTCGCTTCCTGCAATACTTGGTATGGAGATTTACAAGTGGTACCTTGATAGAGAGGGTGTGACACTCTAACAACACCCGGATTGTCGGACTATATGAAAAAGGCGTAAAATGCAACCAAAAGAACTACATAAATAACTGAGTGATTCAAAGATAGACTGGTGTCTATCTTGGCTCGAATGACCACCCATCGCTTCAAACGCATGAAAGAGAAAGGCAAGAAGATTGTCATGCTTACTGCCTATGATGCACCCACCGCTAAGATTCTCAGTGATTCTGGAGTTGACGCGATTTTGGTAGGTGATTCAGTAGGGAACTCCTTGCTGGGATATGAAAGCACTGTACCTGTGACTCTGGATGATGTCATTCATCATACCGCTGCAGTATCTCGAGCCAAACCCCAAAGCCTCGTCATTGGTGATATGCCTTTTATGTCGTACAAGGTGAGCATTGAGCAAGCCTTGGAAAACTGTGGAAGGATGCTTCAAGAAGGGGGAGCTGAAGCTGTGAAACTGGAAGGTGGGAAGAGTATTGCACCAACCGTTAAGGCTGTGGTTGAAGCCGGCATTCCTGTTATGGCTCATATCGGCTTGACTCCGCAGTCGATATACGAGCTGGGTGGCTACCGGGTTCAGGGTAGGACCGCAGAAGCAGCTGAAGAGCTTGTTGCCCATGCAAAGAAGCTAGAAGAAGCAGGGGCATTCTCACTTGTAATTGAATTGGTTCCTTCAGAAACCGCCAAAGTCATCACGGATGCCATTGACATTCCTACTATTGGGATTGGAGCCGGCCCTCATTGCGATGGACAGGTTCTGGTTATATACGATATGCTGGGATTGTTTGAGGAATTCAAGCCGAAATTCGTCAAAAAATACGCTAACATTCGTAAACTGATTGTGGATGCAGTGGATGAATACTCTGAAGAGGTCAGAGAAGGAAAATTCCCTGACCCGGAGCATTCTTTTGAAATGTCAGAAGAGGAAAGCGGCCGACTCTATGGAAGAACGGACTACTCGTCCTAATTCCTCTTTGCTTTATCCTTTCCCTTTATGACGTTGTTGAGATCCTTCACCAATTCATCAGCTGGAATACCGTGGGTGTTGGCACCCTGTTCAATTGATTCGAACCTGGCAACTCCACAGCCTACACAGTGAAGACCCCATTCGAGGAATTTCTCCGCCGTTTCAGGCCACCGCTGTACTACTTCTGCTATTCGCATGTCTTTGGTAATAGTCTGACTCATTATCTCTACCTCTTATTCAGTGTTTGTTAACAATAGTTAAAAGCTTTTACATCTAGTCAAAGCTCGATAAGATGACCCACGCTTGAATCGGTGTAAGCTTCTGGCATTTCTTGGAACATACGTCGTTGTCCTTTAGACCCTGTACAGTGAGCTGGCACCAGAAGTGATGGATTCATGGATGAGAGGTCTTCAATGGTTCGTTCTATGATTTCGCCTGTTTCATCTTCGACTAGATGGAATCCGCCGATTATTCCAAAAATCTCCTTGGATTCTGCCAAACGTTTAGCTTCTAGTGTTGTGTTAACAATACCGGCGTGACCACATCCAGTCATGACTATCAAACCCGTACGATCTGATTTGGCTATGAGACACCGGTCGTCAAGGATTTCTTCGTCTTTCTCCCATTCTCCCTCAACTTGTGACATGTGACCTGGAAAACCTTTTTCGTAGTCGGTTTGGCGTGGGATTTCACCGCTGACAACAAGGAGGCCATTCGCCAAAGCAACCTGGTCCCTTGTAACAACTGGCTTACCCCCCGCTTCGATTATATCTTCTAGTGTTGGAATTGGATTTAGCTTTCTTAGCTCACCTGTTTCTTCGTTTCTCACCGCTCGTTCATGAAACATATCCGGGTGAAGGTAAACTGGAAGATTGGATTTTTCGATGCTCTTGAGAGCCCAAATGAGGCCCCCGGCATGATCCCAGTGCCCATGAGATAGCACAATAGCATCAACGGATTGAAGATCTACACCCAACAAATTGACATTGTGTGCAAGTAGTTCTTCGGAAAGCCCGGTGTCATATAACACGCAGTATTCTTTCTCCTGTCCGTAGGCTCTAACAAGCATAGATATCCCATGCCCGCCCCAAAGGTACTCCGGGTCATGTTTATCCCTATTGACCCAACGTGTAGCAGGTTTGACATGATCATCTCTAGGCTTTGAAGCCCAATTCACTGCGTTGTCAACAAGCATTACGACCTCTAGCTTCTTCAGACTGGTGATTTCTTTCATGGTCCTCTCGACCAATAATACCAATAGTCGACTATAGTGAAGATAGTTTCGATTGAGGGTGAACTAGCTTAAGCTGCTCGAAGATACTCTTCAATTTCCCAAGCCGTGATTCCCTCTTCGTTTGCATATTGAGTTCTATTCTGATACCGATTCCATTCATCAGACCGGAGCTCGATTACAGTATCAACTAGCTCATGACCTAGAACCTCATTCAAGAGACGATCCTTCTGTAACTCGTCTAGTGCAGTAGGCAAGCTGGTTGGTAACAAATCGGTTGCACAATGCCCCTCGAACAGGTTATCGCAGGTTGGAGCTGGCGGCTCGATTTCTTCTTTGATTCCGTGCATTCCCGCAGCTAACATGGCAGCAAAGGCCAGATGTGGACTACAAGACGGATCGGGACACCGGCATTCAATTCTTGCTCCTTCCGGAGCTCCACTGGTGGCAGGTACTCTTATCATGCCTGTTCTGTTTCGGGGGCCCCATGCTATTCTCGTTGGAGCTTCGTAGCCTGGCCTTAGGCGCTTGAAGGAGTTCACTGTCGGAGCCAAGATGGCTGTCAATGCAGGGGCGTGCCTAAGAATCCCTCCCACATAATATCGTGCTGTGTTTGATAGCTCCTTATCACCTTCCGAGGCAAAAACGTTGGAGGATGTTCTACGCTCCCAAAGGCTCTGATGAATGTGGAGTCCACTACCATTCTCTTGTTGGAATGGCTTTGGCATGAATGTTGCAACAACCCCTTGTTCGTATGCGATTTCCGATATGGCCATCTTCGTTAGCATGATATCATTTGCAGTACTTACTGCGTCGTTGTACCTGAGTCCAATTTCATGCTGCCCTTTGGCAACTTCGTGATGGTGGGCTGTAGTTCGAATGTCCATGGAAGCGAGCGCTCGAATCACCTTTCTCCGGAAATAGAGTCCATCATCTTCGGGTATTGCTGAGAAATATCCTCCTCTATCGGCCGGAGAGATTCTTGCTTTTTCGTCTTCACTCACAAGGAAAAACTCTACTTCGCACCCAACGAACAAGTTCAACCCTTTTTCCTTGGTGGCATCAACTACTTTCTCAAGGACCCCTTGTGGATCGCAGGGATGCTGTTGATTTGGTCCTACGTAGACTGAACATGGGATTATGACGACCTCTTTATCCCACGGTGGTCGAAATACCCGACTTGACGAGGGTTTCAATAGTAAATCGCTGGAGTTAACCTCAGCGTAACCGGGAACAGAAGAACCGTCGAAAAAAACGCCGTTGTCATTGAGTTCATCAAGTCGGTCATAAGTGATTTCAATCATTTTTGCAGTTCCGACTGGGGTTGTGAATAATAGGCGAATGAACTCTGGTGCGTCATCGGCTCTTGATTTCATGTTCAACTAGCTCCGTTATTCTCACTATCTTCTCAATGATGTTTGGTAGAAAACCTCTACGTGAGAGGTCTCGATTTTCTAGGCGGTGCAGGCCCCAGAATAGGGTAACGTTGGGAGGCAGGACAGGAATTTTTTCCTTGGATTGCTTTTGGCCTGCACCGCTTCTGTTGCGAATATGTTTGCTGTGTTGGTATAAATATTTCGTCGTAAAACCCAAAGTATTTTCAATAAATTCGGCCAATATAGGCATATGACCGAAAAAAATTCAGTCGAATTCGATGATAAAGACCTCACGATATTGGAATCATTGCAGAAAGATAGCAGTCGTACGATTGCAAGCATTGCAGATGAAGTGGGACTAGGCATTTCTACGACCCACAATAGAATCAAATCACTGGAAGACGATGGGGTGATTAAGGGATATCATGCAGTGCTTGATGGTGACAAGCTGAATCGATCTACGGTAGCATTCATTCTCACAACCGTACGTTACCGTGTTCCGGGACAACCTGAAGTCCTATCACAGCGGCAGTTCTGCAATGACATCAAGCAGCACCACCTCGTTCAGGAGGTACACGTCATTAGTGGAGAGTATGATGTCCTACTCAAATTGAGGGCGCGTGATGTTGAAGAAATCAACGATTTCGTAGTGGAATTCTTGCGCCAAATCCCTGCTGTCGATAGAACATTGACCATGTTTGTCATGGAGGAATTTCTATCAACGCAGGCAATTCGTGGTCTTAAGGAAACCGAGACTAGAGTAGATGCAAACTGACTTCACGTTCTGTTTTTGTAGACCAATAATCGATGTTAAAGAGACAACCTCTTGCTAACCTACTAATCTGCGGCTGGGAAGTATACTTTGAATTCTGCTCCTTGGGAATAATCGTTCGGGACTCTGTCTTTCACATGAATATATCCGCCGTATTTCTCTGCAATCTGCTTCACTTGATGTAGGCCTATGCCTCCATATCGCCTACTTGAGTTGAACAACTCCTTTTTCCTGTTGTCTGATAATCCCGTGCCGTTGTCTTTTACTGACAGCTCAAAACCGTTGACTGCTTCGGATAAATTGATCCAGACCTTTTTCGTTTCGCGTGGATTTTCTTGTACCGCATTTTCTACAAGATTCATAATCAAATATTCGAGATGCTCATCGGCGGGGGTTTTTGCCTCTTGTACTTCGATTTCTACAATGAGATTCGTATCCGAAAAGCGGGACCTACAGTCTTCGGCTACGTGTGCGACTGCATGATCCAACCGTCTGGTTCTAAGTTTGCTGCTAGGTAGATTCTCGGTACTCTTCACCTTGTCTATCAGTCGTGATGTTTTGCTTATACCCTCCCTCAATGTATTCATGGCTGCCCGCACTGTTTCTGAGTCATTTGCAGATTCTAGTATATCGACTCCGATGGTTATTCCTTGAAGATGATTTCTAACATCATGTCCGAGTAAATCTAGATACAGATATGCTGATTCTTCAGCTCGTTTAAGTTGAGTGATATCACTGAATGTCCAAACCCGGGCGACCAGCTCCACTTGCTCGATAATTGGGGCTGTATACCATTCAAATGCCCTCCCATCGCGAAATTCAAGGATTCCAGTGGCTTCCCTCTTTGATTCATCGATGCTCTCAAGAATCTCAATGAATTCTTGAGACCCCTCCAATAGGAAATCGAATTCTTGGAATATCTCAAGTGCGGTCATGGTGCCCATGTCTTCTATGTTAATGGTCCATATGTCTACGAATTTGTCATTCCAATGCATTGGATATCCCATGTTATCTACCACAAGAATACAATCGTCAACGGCTTCGATGGTAGATATATAGAGTTCTACTGCGGTTTCGAGCTGCTTCTTTGCATTCACCTGTTCGGTGATTTCTTTAACTGAAGCAATCATATCAGACCCATTTTCGTGAAGAGAGATTTCTGTCTCAAACCATCTTTGCTTCCCATCAAAATTAAGATGATATTCAATAGTCTCAGGTTGTTCCGTTTCACGCACTCTCTGAATCGCAGTAGTGAATTTTCCTGAAACTTCAGGTGGGAGCACTTCTGAGATATGCTTGTTTAGGAACTCGGAAGGTGGCAAATATAGCAGATGACTATCAGAACAGAAGTAGTCCGCATACCTATTTTCATCATCAATAATGAATACTATATCATGCAACGAACTGACAAGGCTTCGGAATCGCTGCTCACTGCTTCGTAAAGCCTCTTCGGCTTCTCTTTTCTCCTGAATCAATCTCCTCTTCTCGAAAATCCCCTCTACCGTGTTCAAGACATTGTCCATATCGAGTGGCTTAATCATATAATCTGTTGCAATGGATGTAAGAGATTCAACTGCATCATCTACAGTTGCATGTCCAGTGATTACTATTACATCCATTTCTGGATTTTTCTGCGACAATTCCTTGAGGAGTTCTGTACCTTTGATATCTGGTAGCCGCATGTCCAGAAGGCCGATATCAAACTTTTCTTGCCTTATCTTTTCCAAGGCTTCAGCCCCGGTGTAAGCTGATTTCGTTGAATATCCTTTTTTATCAAACACCAGCTCTAAGCTTCTACATAGATTCTCATTGTCGTCGATAACTAAGATTCTGCCATCTACATTCTTTTGTTTCTTTCCTATCAATTGCCCTCTTTGCTCCCTCTCGTCGGCGATGTTTTTGATTGACATGGGATCATTCCCCGCCATTATCCTCATTCCTTACATACGACATGCTAACGCTGGTATTGTAGATGCTGGCTATTCTCTCCTTTCAACGAAGTGTTTCGCTATACTAAGATGAACTGCAGAAGCTGCACTTTGGCCCCTTTGCGGCAATATCAGCTCATAATTAATTGAATCTAGATATCTTATTAGTGTAATTCTAATGTATTCGAATAATACTTGAAATTATTTCAATAATATATTAAAAATTAGGTTCATTACTTGTAAATTTTGGTAGTTTCCTGGCTTGTGGAGGATGCTTGGTTATTCGAGCATATCTGGGCTTAGTTTTCCATTTTCTGCTTCAGCTTCAAGTTCCTCTATCGATGCTTTTGGTTCCATGCTCCTTTTGGCTAGTACTGCAAGTATGGCTATATTGATGAATAATGCAGCCAACAGGAGCGGAACACCCTTGAATAGATCATAGATGATGCCTGCGATGGATGGGCCTATCGCGAGAAGGAGCATTGTGAATGTTGTTGACAGACTAATCATCTTTCCCAAGTCTTGGCGGGGGAGCGACTTCTGAATATACGTATTGATTAGACTTCTCCAAAGTACATCGTTGATTGATTTGGTAGCTGTCGCTATGAACGCAAGTGAGAAAATCACTCTTAAACCGGGGTAGATTGCGTCTACAGCATTTTGCCAGGAAACAGGAGCTACGTACGGAATAAACTGAGCTATGATTAACAAACCAATTGCGAGCGGCATCACAGAGTAAACGGCAACTGTCAGCTTATGCCCGCCCTGCTTATCAAAGACCCGACCAAGGAGCAACGTCAATGGGACCGATATAAGTAACGTCAGAAGGAGGATGAGATTGATATCCCCAATACCGAATTGCAGTGTCTCATTTATATAGTAAAGCTCTGCGAATCTGTACAGGCTATCACTGAGAGCATCAAACATCAAAACAGCCAAGAATACAGGAAAGACTCGCGCAAGCAGCTTCAACCCACGCCAGTTTTCGGATAGAAAGTCTTTCAGAAGATTCTCCGATTTCTGCGCCCTCTCCGGTGTAGCTGTTGACTCTAGTGCAGTTGCTCTAATGAATGCACAGACCGCGTAAAGAAGACCAGCAATGAATAGCAATATCTTCATAACCGGAATGAACTCCCAACCCTGATTGAAGAGCAAACTCACTACATATAGCGGCACTAATCCCAATGCAGTGCCTAGGGTGAATAGACTCTGTGCAACGCCTCCAAATCTCCTGTCGATGTGCTCCATATAGTATGCTCTGCCTGCAGTTCCTGTGAATGAAGAAGCCCCAATAATTGTCATTGATCCAAGAATGGTTATGTAATCCCCCGCAAACGACAGTAAGAGGTATCCCAAAGAGGACAATGCCATAGTGACAACCGCTAGTCTTCTTCTGTCATAATTGTCCGCGAAATAACCCGAGACAAAATTCCCCAACAACCTTATCCCAAGAAGAACCGAGAACAGAAACCCAATCATAACGTACGGGATCCCAAGATCTCGGAAATAGAGGTTGAAATAGCGGTATAGCACCGACATGCTGCTATAGATCCATACTGTGATGAGATAGATTGTGAAATTCCTATTTGAGGTCACGATTTTGAGTGATTGCCACCAGCTCATGTCGGAAGCTTTCGTTTCTTCAGACACTTCTCTGTATTCTTTGCCGTTTTCTGATGGCTGTGATAATGTCACGTAACATGTTCCTCCTTTTATCTATCTTTATTGCTTATAGATGGACATAAGGGGAGTCTGGAATGAATATAATCAAGCCAGACGAAGCTCTTTTGGCTTTCAGACTGGTCACCTTATAGTTCTGAGTGAAGTCGCATATACTTCACAACATGATTGAAGCTTATTGAACTCGTTTGTATTTGGAACACCAGTAGAGCTATTATAGAGTCCCAACCTGTTTATCTGTAAGGAGATGCCCCTTGAAAGCACGTCAACTATCTGCCTTTATGGTCATTGTAATTACTTTCCAACTCTTCTGTAGCAGTAAGGTAACATTGAGGGCTAATCTGTCACCAAAACTACAGAGATTTGAGGCGGAAAATCACCCCCTCTGGTTGGACCGCCGTGGAGATGGATGAAATCAAGGAAGGTAACTACTCAGCCAACCTAGGCCCGGGTATCCATGATTCCACTATCACCTACAGAATCTACCTTGAAGATGTGTTTGGGCAAAACTCTACGACCAGCAGCTATCAAGTAACTTGGATTGACTCTATTACTCCTAATTTCCACGATTATAGCTGGACTCCACAAGAACCCACCACCGGCGAGGAAGTGGAAGTCACCTGTGTTGTGACTGATTACGGCTCGGAGGTGGACGAGGTGTATATTGAATGGTCGTACGAGGGTGGTCTATCCGGTGGCGGAATGGAGCCTTTCGGAGAAGATTCCTACCAGTATACTATTGGTCCGTTTTCAGAAGCTGGTCAGATCTCGGTCAAAATCGTAGTAACGGATGTAGCTGGCAACTCTGTGACAAATGAATTCTCAATCGAAATCATCGAGTCTGAAGGGGTGTTAGATCTTCCCGTTCCCCTTCTTCTTGTGGCGGGAGCGGGAATCATTATCGTCCTTGTTGTAGGATTTGCCATAAAGCGACGTTAACAAGGTGATAACAAGTATCCGTTATCTACGCCGTCTGACAGGCTACGCCCCCTCGGAAGACAAAGAGGTATCCCCGATGTACGGTGGGTCAGTCTTTGGAATTCGCCGAAGAAGATAAGTAGGATGCTTTTTTCTGTGTGTTTCATATTAGGCTTCGAGCCTAAAGGAGAAAGTAGGACAAATGTCAAGAACTGTATGTATTAGTGGGGGCGCAACCACGCCCTTTGATTATCCCATGCACATTACACCTGAATCGATGATCGCGAACTGCATCGTTGAGACACAGGAAGATATACCCAACTTCACGTTGCGAGATCTCGAATTCATGGTGTACAGCCACTTCAGTGTTCATTTCGGGAAACAGTTATGCCCGGAGTGGGTTGTGCATGATCATCTTGGGTTGGTGGGACTGCCCCACTTCCGAGTTGAGAATGGTGGAAATACTGGAGGCTCAGCGCTATATGCGGCTTTTCTGGCAGTTAAGTCGGGCCTCTTTGACGTTGTAGGTGTAGCGGGCTGGGAAGCAATGGACAATGTGACACAGTCGCAGGGTTCGGAATTCATCGCTTTGGCCTCCGATACAAGGTACGAGGCACTGGCTGGAGGGATTTATCCCATATACTATGCGGCCATGGCTTACAAGTTCATGAAAGAACATGACTTGACCGAGGAGGACTTTGCATTGGCAGGCATGAAGAATCGGAACTACGCCTGTGACAATCCAAAGGCCCAGTGGGCTAGAAACGAGAACAAGAAAATCACCGTTGATGACGTGATGAATAGCAGGCTGATCAGCTATCCATTGAAGAAATATGATTGCTGTCTGATGAGTCGCGGTGGTTCATTTGCTCTTGTCACAACGGAAGAATGGGCCAAGGAAAACGCTGATGGGAAATATGTGACCATCGATGGAGCTGGTTTGAGCAGCTGTACCATTCGAGCTGGTGACAGATTAGCATTCCCCGGCTGGACCGAAATGTACGGTGAAGGTTATCCTGACATGACCGAATTTGGAGCCTGTCGAAAATCTGGCGAGGATGCCTATGATATGGCCGGCATTGAGTATGACCGTGCAGCGAAAGAGATTGATGTAGCAGAGATTCACGATGCGTTTTCATCCTCTGAAACACAGATTTACAAAGCACTTCACTGGTGTGACAAGGATAATATCAAGGAGTTCCTTCACGACAAACGAACGTTCATGGAAGGTGATCTCCCAGTCAATCCTGGAGGTGGGCTTATGGGCTTCGGTCATCCAGTTGGTGCTACAGGCATCATGTCTGCTATCGAGTGTTATTACCAGCTGACTGACATGATCCCAGATAAACACCTCAGCTCTGACACGTATGTTAAAGATGCGGAGACAGGCCTCGTGAATAGCCACGCAGGAACAGGAACGAGTATCTCTAACTTCATTCTGAGGAGGCCATAGAAATGACTAAGGACGACAGAAAACATTACATCCCGGACAAAGTCGAATACAATGAGAAGCATCCCGACAAGTTCAGGGGCGAGGTTGAGGAGCATGGATTCCATTTCTGTGGGTATGATTACGACGATGACGAAGAGCAGTTCAAGGTCTACCTGCACTACGATCAGCTCTACTACTGGAAGTATGCCGAGCTCTCAAAGATGGGCAAAGGTCTACTTGATGGTGAGCTTTGGGGCACCAAGTGTCCTCAGTGTGGTGACAAGTTCTTCCCGCCTCGAATCAACTGCTGGAATCTCGATTGTAATCTCCAAAAGACTGACTGGGTTAAACTCAAACCAGAAGGATATGTCCATACCTATACGATTGCAGGATGGAGCGGACGTTCTTCTCTCAAGCGACTGCCATTTGTATTGGCGTATGTAGTAGTTGATGGCTGCAAAACCGCAGTTGCCAATGAGCTTCGCGGTATAGACCCGTGGAATACGGAGTTTGAGATGCCTGTGAAGGTGGTTTGGGCTGATAAGGAGGATAGAAGAGGTACAATCACAGACTTCCACTTTGAGCCTACAGACGACTGGGAACCATCCGGCATGAATCCTGAGAAGGAACGCATGAAGGAGCTTTGTGAGCCTGTATATGAATGGGTTAAATCAATGAAGTAGTTTTCCTCTGAGTTGACATCCTTGTGATGTCAACTCCTTTCTTTTATTTTCGTATGTACTAGAGTCACATTAGCAGTGCCCTTCTTCTCTGAGATTGTATGTGGATGAAAGTTAGAATGGACGAATTCGATTCTCCGACCCAGTGTTGCATTGCAACCGAATACTTCTATTGCACTAGTTGTTCCTATTCTTTGGAATCTTCTATCTTCATGCACATATCTTATATGATGAGTTTCGTGTATGAGAGCTCACAGGCATGGTTGGGGAAAAATGGAAGAAATCCATGTTATACATGGCGAAAAAATCAACAAGGTCGTTAGCAAGAAGTATAATTTCATTTTTGACAAAGAAACCGGCTTTTCAATGCGATGGGGGGAAACCAGAGACCAAGATCCTTTTTGGGGTCCTTTGCCTGAGCTAGCTGATATTTCCATTTCGAATAGATGCAATAACAACTGTCCTTTTTGTTATAGGAATTCTACCCCTGATGGACCCTTGATTTCAATCGAAGAGTATGAGATGATTCTTGAACAGTTGCCAACCACGTTTCAGGTGGCTCTTGGAGGAGGCGAGCCAACTCTGCATCCTGATTTCATAGATATATTGGAACTCACTCGAGAGTACGATATTGTGCCTAATTATACCACGAACGGCAACAACTTGACACCGGAGATTCTTGAAGCATCAAAGAAGCACTGTGGTGCAGTTGCTGTTTCTTGGTATCCTGGAGCATTAACCGCACTAAGAAAAATGGTGGAATACGGAATCAAGACCAACATTCATTTCATTGTGACTCCTGATTCAATTTCGGAGGCTATAGGCTTCATTCAAAATCCCGATTTCTTCAGAGATGAGGGAATCAATGCTATCATTTTCCTTTTACACAAAGCAGTAGGTCGCGGTAAGCCCGAGGACACTCCTTCCTACGAGGATGTGAAACCGATGATTGAAGCGGTTTTTGAGACTACTACACCAGTTGGTTTTGATGCCTGTTTCATGAAGCATGTAGCTACTGCGGATTCAGAAGGCACAATTGAGGCGTCTTGGACCTTCTTGGATTTTTGCGACGCTTCCCGTTTCTCAATCTACATTGATGAGAATCTGATTGTACAACCGTGTTCATTCTGTCTTGGTGAAGTGTATGGTGAGAGTCTTGAAGATAAGACGGTGAAGGAAATATGGACCGGGAACAAATTCCAGCGCTTCAGAAAGCTTCTTCGTGAGGATCCGAATGTTTGTCCTGCGATAAAATTGAACTCAGACCTTCGTTAACGCCTGTTGAGACATTTTGGATTTGTAATTATGTAAATCCAAATCTGCCGCTAATTTTAAACTGAGTTGTATTCATGTCATCGTATGAATATTCTACTCTATAGCAGCATCTTCTGGGCTTTCTCTGTAACATATATCCTATTGGAAACTAAATCAATGACGGGCAGTATTCAGACATCAATCCTGAAGGCTATACCGGCCTTCTCCGCCGTGTTTTTCGTATTACTTTCCTTTTCTCCTCCTGTGCTATTTCATGTCTTACTGATGGCGGCACTGGTGTTTTGTGGGCTAGGGGATATCGCAATGGAATATGACATTGTACCCGGATTGGGACTATTCTTCATCAGTCATATCTTGTTTACAGCGGATTTCATTGTCCATAGTCTAGCAAGCGCAACATCAATTCATCTGATTTTGTTTTCTGTAGTTATGATTCTCCTTCTAGTCTATGTTTATGTGTATCAACGATATTTACAGAGAGCTGAAAAACCAACGGAGCTTCTGCCTGCTGTTTGTGTCTATGCAATTATTATTTCTTTAACGGTAGGTTCGTCTATTCTCTTGTGGCTTTCAACCGGTGTTCTTCTAGGCTTCTTGCCATTCTTGGGTGCTTGCTTCTTTGTCTTCTCGGATTCGCTGATTGGCATTCGAGAATTTCATCATCGATTCAAATTTGATGAGCCTCTGACGATGGTAACCTACTATCTAGCTATCTTCCTTTTGTCACTTGGCGGTATGGTCTATATTTTCCAGTAGATCGAAAATTAGATTATTGGATACGGTGAGTAATTTCTTCTAGACACTGTCGATTACAGCTGGAATCTTAACAACAAATCTAGCCCCGTCTGAATGTTTCCCCTCTATTCGATCTTCGACTGCTATTTCTCCACCATATCTATCAATGATTTGTTTTACAAGCGTTAAACCGAGTCCTCTAATGGAATTTTTGTGATTCGCACTGGTAGAAAAAAGGAACCTCTTGCTTCTATCATCGAGGCCTGGACCCCTGTCAATAATCTCAAATTTCACAAATTTATCCTTCTCAGATCGAGAAATTACCACATCTATCTTGATTTCTTCGTTTCTATCGAGCCGAGCAGCATTGTGTAGAAGATTGAAGAACATATATACAAGAAACTGATCTGCGTAGACGAAATCACCCTTTCTATCGTCTATGATTTCAATTCGGATATGCCGACGAGGGAGTGAGTGATGTACCATTTCGATAGCTGTTTCCATGGCCAGTCGTGGATTTATCTCAGTCAAATTCTCTACCAAGGCAAGCTCTGCAAGCCTCTTAACATCTGTTGTCAACCTTACTCCACGTCTTGTGAGTGCATGAGCAGCCTTCAGAAGATCTCTTGCATCTTCTGGCATTTTGAAATCAAGAATCAGTTCGAGGCTCGCCAAAATTCCTTGGTGAATATTACTGAGGTCGTGAGCCAATATGCTATTGTAGAATTCTGCTTGTACCTTCTCTTCCACATACTGCTTTTCAGCAAGCTTTCTTCGTGATATATCTCTTGCAATTCCCACTATGCCTATCGGTTTGCCATTGTCGTCTCTAATGAACTTGCGGGAGACTTCAATACAGATTTTTTTCTTGTCTTTTCGTATGACTTCCAATTCAAGCGGTGGAGCTTTGTATCCTTCGGGTCCAACTTCAGCTTCCAGATTCATCGCTTCTTGAAGAGCTTTCTTGACAAGTTTTCTTGAACGATCCGCCAGTAACATATCAATCGGCATATCCTGGATTTCGTGTGGCTCATATCCGGCAACATGGAGTGATGATTTGCTGACATATATGAAAGCAAGCTTCATGTCAACAACCCAGAATACGTCCTTGATTTGATTCGTCAGGATGTGGGCTATTTCCTCAGCATCTACATTCTCTTCTGTAATCTTTATCATCAGGATACCTTCTCAGAACACTGAGCTATCGTGTGTTCGGATTTCAAGAAGCCTGAGCCAGAGTACCATAAAAGAATGCTGCTAATGATTACTTTGCAGCTTCATGACACATATGCTAACCTATGTATGGAACAAGCAGAGCCTTCTGAATACAGTCGTTCTCTCAATGATTCGATATCTGTCCCTACCAGCTATTCTTGAGCGAATCCACTAACAACAAGGTGGTGGCCAGCCGCCAGACAGGGCTACTGGTAGGAGGGGGGGAGTTCCCGCGATATGCGGGATATGAGGGCATGTTACAGAAAATAGGGCCCTGTTTGCCACCTGACCACCAAGAGTGAATATGGTTCAGACCCTAATAAGGTATACTATTGGAGAGATAGTCATTGAATTTATGCAAGCTTTGTTTCAACTCAGATTATGTTGGTATCATCACGCTGAAACGCCTAGAGCTGTGGAAGTCGGATTTCTGCTTCATATTCGTTTCCACAAGCACATCGCATACTGACTTTCCATCGCTGAGGTAAAGAAACTTGAAACTCATCTACAATTTCTTCTATATCATTCTTCACAGCATCAAGAATGTTGACATAGGTTTTTGCAAGACCAAATAACTCTGACTTGAAATCCAGATCTGTTACAAAGTAGTGAAGGCCTTGTTCACATTTAGGACAAATCGTAACGAGTATGTGCGTCATATCTCCGCATCTTTCGCAGACTAAATCATGCTGGCTCATATTAGGAGCGATGGCGGCGTCCAAAGCAACTTTGTTAGAATACCCGCACAAGTGACAGTGAATATGAATTTCTCTTTGAGGCATACTAATCCCTACCCCATGTTGTAGAATCAATACGGTTTCCTAAAAGTATAGTGCGTACGTTCTGTTAGTAGGTCATTCAGTTATCGTGGTTAAACGGACGATTTGATACCCTGGGTGAAAGAAAAGTGTACTCAGTACTGAGATACTGGATTTGCAGGATTTCACAGTATCGCGCTGCTAACGTGTGTTTACCTTCCGAGCGTGCAGAACATCAGTATTTCCTAGTTTATCAACTTCAGCGACTACTTGGAGACCGATACTCAGTTTCTCTGCCTCCACACTCCCAAACTCGGTATATGAATCAATCTTGACTTGGATGTGCTCTTTGTCTTGATTTTCTATGCTTATGAAACCATACTTCATGCGTTTCTCGCCAAACTCTCCCAACTGCGCTGATACTATTGGACCTTCAATCTTCTTAGACATCGGCTTCACCTGTATTAACTCTGGCTATCTTACTTATGATTTCTTGTTTAGGTATCTTTCCTGTTCAACTCGACCGCAAAGTCGACTGTTGGCCTAGTGAATGGTGCCTTATATGAAGCTATCCATCGTCGTGATGCATATTCAGCCCCATACTGGTCGTGTGTTTTCATTTCTTTTCTTCCGATGAAGACTGAAAACTGTTAAATGGCCGAGTAACCTATCTTCACTATCATCGAGGCGGGTTATGCTATTGCCGGATAAGAAAACCGGAGAAATCGCGTCCTCAGCTGACCCACTTTCTATCCAGGTTTATGGCGGAACAGAGACTGAAATACTGAAATCTCTCAAGAGTTTGATGAGCCAAGACGAAGAAATTCAATCCAATCAAACCTGGGTCAATGTTGGAGCTCTGAGACGTTTGGCGTTCTTGTTTGAAGGCGGAGTAGAAAGCGCTGGCGGACTGATTGGGCTAGCTGTAATGTTCATTCTGCTTGGAGTAGTATTGATTGCATTTGCGATTTGGCAGATCTTCATATTCTTCATTGTCATAGCAGCTCTGACTTCATTCAGTGGTGGGGCTGCATTGAAGTATCTGAAGTGCACCTATCTGACTGTACCCGCACATTCTTTGACAGCTGACAACCTGGCTGTTTTCTTTGAGGAACAGCTCTCCTTTGGAAGATTCGCAACACTTAGCGAGGGTTTGGATTTTTCTGAGCAGCCTGAGTTGGTACGCAAATCGGGCAGAGCTACAAGGATCTTCCGTCTAGGAATTCATATGGCTCTTGCAGTTGCAACGCTCCTCCTGTTATTCGAGCTCGTAGGATATTTTGTCTTTGGTGATTGGATTACTGAAACATCTTTCTTGATTCTACATGGCATAGCCTTTCTTTTAGGAATAGCCATAATGGACGCTGGAGTTATTCTTCGACATAGTCTAGTGACGCAAGGAGAATAGCCATCTAGAAAGTGGGGTTCTACTCCTCTAAGATATCAAATGCTATCTCCCAAAAATCCTGCTCAGATACTCCAGTCCGCAAGTCTTTGAGATCTTCCTTGATTCTATCAAAAGACTCGAGTGACTGTTTCTTCTTCAAATCCTCATGGGTCTTCTTGACCCGCTCGGTAATTTTTTGGGCTTGATCCTTGCTTGCTTTTACTCCTCCCATTTTGAGGAGATATTCAACAAAATGTCTACCAACGAATTTGCCTAGGTGGAATTCTCGTTTCCTGCCGACTGTTTCTGGGCTGATTGGCTCGTATGTCATCGAGTGGGTGAGTTGGCCGTGTGAGTGGATTCCACTTGAATGTGTGAACGCATTATCTCCGGTTATCGGTTTGTGAAGTGGCAGTGGAACAACAAAATGCCGTTCCACTAGTTCTGAGAGTTCGTGAATCTTCTCAGTATCGATACCAGTATTGATGCCGTACAAGCTTGCAAGTGCCATAACGATTTCTTCGAAAGCTGCATTTCCCGCCCGTTCTCCATATCCATTGACACAAACCTGCGGATAAATAGCTCCTTCTTCTATAGCGGCCAAGGTGTTTGCGGCTGCAAGCCCAAAATCGTCATGACAATGTACAGAAATTGGAACCTTGTATTTACTTTTCGTCCAAAGCTGATCTTTGATTTCCCGCATTATGTACCTCATGACTCTAGGACGGACAAAACCAACGGTATCTGCTACGCATATCTTGTCTGCTCCCGCATCGATGGCAGTCTTATACGCTTCGCACAGGAAGTCCATATTGCTTCTGGTCGTATCTTCTGCAATGTAATCGATTGTTAGTCCATGATCTTTGCCGTATTCTATGCATTTGGTGAGTCGATCGAGCATTTCTTCTCTAGTCATACGAAGCTGATACTTCAGTCTGAAATCAGAGGTGGCTATGAAAATAGGTACTTCTTCTACTCCGGCCTCGATGCAATGATCGATATCATCTATGACTGCCCTTGCTGGGGCACCGACAGTAGCATTAGTGAATCCTTCCTTGGCTACCGCTGCAACAGCTTCTTTTTCGCCTTCTGATACTGCAGGAAAACCGACCACAACAATGGACGTTCCTACCTCATCCAGCATTTTCGCAATATCAACCTTCTCGCCATTGGTAAGTGCGACTCCAGGTGTCTGCTCGCCATCCCTGAGGGTCTCGTCCCAGATGAATATCTTATCTGGGAGACTCTTTGGTCTGGTCTCTTCGAGCTTGTTATAATCAACAGCCAATCCAGCTTCTTCTAGAGACTCCATATGCCTTTCTCCTTGGCTATGTGCTTTGGGTGCCAAGTATATCTATGCGAATCGGTAGCGGCCTTTTTCGGGAATTGAGTCAAGCTGCTTGTCTAGCTGAGCAAGGGCTTCATCATGTTCCTTCTGAGCGATACTACCTTCTTCGAGCTTTCTCTGGAGTTTGCTCCTTTTGTATTCTATTTTACCGCGTTTTACATGGATTTGCCTGAGAGACGAATCCACGAACGCCTTGACACCAGCCTCTTCTGCAATGGCCTCGAGCAATGGTTTCCAACATATCTCTTCGATATGGAAGCTGTATTCAAGCCCTTGTTCCTTTATTCTATCCCATATTGGACAAGAGTCAACACGAATCTCAGAACCTTCTACTTCGAGATTCAATCCGATGGCTTTCATGATGTTCGCAGCTAGGGCTGTAGCCTCTTCCACTCCTTTTACTCCCTGATCCTGTGCTGCCTGTACTCCAATAAGACGGAATCCATTGGAATATCCTTCGTACATTGAAAGCGCACCTACATTGTCTCGTAAGCCCCACCATAGACCATCGAGGAAAACAGTAAAGACTTCTTGAAGCCTATCCAAATCACTCATCATCAGTAACCTCCTTTGGTTTGTCCCAGTTGTTTTCCCATTCGTCAACAAAAGTTACTTCTTCTGGGGGTTGTCTTGGCGGTCCGAGTGTTCGCTCGAATTTGGGATAGCCCAACGTTAGGCAAAGAATAGGTACCCAGTGTGGATGTGGAATATCGAGGCGTTCACTAATTGCTCGTACATCCTTGAAGTGATCCAATTGAACAGATGAGACACAGCTACCAACTCCCAATGAAGTTGCAGCCAGAGCCATATTTTGAAGCATCATTGCCCCAGCTATTACTGCGTGCCGTGGTGCAGACCAACCGTACACGCCACCTGTACCCCGTAATGTGGCTTGAGAGTTGCCTACGTGAGTTCTTTGAACAGCTAGAACAAGCAGAACCGGTGCTCCATTGGTTTCTGGCTCTCCTTTGATATACTCAAACCTCTTGCCTGTGATTAGAATATCTATGACGCGTTCTAGACTCGGCTTCGCCCGTATATAGCTGAGCCTTCTCTCAAGCTCCTGTCGAGGAGTTGCTCTCCCGAAGAGCTCGATTGTTCGGTCCACAGCAATCTGTCCGATGAATTTCTGAGTCTTCTGATCGCGAACGATAATCAGACGCCATGGTTGCTGGTTTTCAGCGCTTGGTGCATAGGTCCCAGCTTCTATGATTCGATAAAGAATCTCATCCGGGAGACCTTTTTCGGTATCATAGTCCCGAATAGCACGTCTGCCTTTGATGATTTTGATGGTTTCATTTTCCTCCAACGTTCTATTTCTCCTTGAGCAGTAGAGTAGTCGTTCGTGGCAATTCTCTCTTAAGAAAGTAGCCCCTGATACGGGGCTTTCTTTCTAGAAGAGGTATCAATCTTCGTCAGAAATCATCGGAGCGCCCCGACCGTCGTATTCAACTTGGAAACCCGTGTCAATCTTGGCTGCTTCCTTGAGGATTGTATTTCCTGCAACCAAGCGCTGGATTTCATTCGTTCCTTCGTATATCTGACAAAGCTTTGCGTCCCGCATGAGTTTCTCAACCGGGTATTCTGTAAGATATCCATAACCACCGAGAATTTGAACGGCCTGTACTGCGTTTTCCATTGCAGCATCGGAAGCAAAGAACTTAGCATAGGACGAGTTCTTTGTTACGGGCATCCCTTGGTCACCCATCCATGCGGCGTATCTGGTTAGTTGTCTTGCAGCCTCAGCACGAGCACCCATGTCAGCTAATTTGAATCCAATGCCCTGAAACTTCCCAATAGGTCGACCGAACTGCTTTCTTGCATTCGCAAATTTGGCTGCTTCGTCTAAAGCCCTCTGAGCAACGCCTGTTGCAATGGCTGCGATGCCCGCCCTGGTCTTATCTAGTGTCATCATTGCAATTTTGAATCCTTCTCCCTCTTCTCCAACAAGGCAATCCTCGGGCACCCGTACATCATTGAATATTACTTCACTCTGAACCGAGTTCTTCTGCCCGACTTTGTTCTCGATATGCCCAATCTCGACTCCTTTTCCTTTGGGGACCATGAATACTGATAGCCCTCTGTGACCTGCTTCAGGATCAGTCACAGCGAAAACTGTGAAAAGAGATGCAACTGGAGCGTTTGTCGCGAAGCATTTCACGCCGTTAATTATGTACTCGTCACCATCGCGTTCAGCAGTTGTTTTAGTGGCAGCAGCATCAGAACCAGCATCTCGCTCAGTCAAGCAGAATGCTCCGTATTCTGGTTTACTGCCAGTAATCATCGGTTCCACATACTTCTTCAGCTGTTCCGTGGTAGCTCCAATAACGAGAGGGGCAAATGCCAAGTTGTTGCACATGATTGATGTAGCACAGCCTGCGCATCCGTATCCAGTTGCTTCTGACACCAAGGTCTCTGCCAGTAGCGAGAGACCCGGCCCTCCAGCTTCTTCTGGAATATGGAGATTCATTAGTCCTTTTTCATAGGCTTTTTCGACAATCTCTGCAGGAAATTCCTCTTTCTCCTCGAGCTCGTTTGCATAGGGAGTGATGTGTTCCTTGGTGAATTTCACACTGCGTTCCCACAGTCGTTCTTCTTTATCTGACAATGCGAAGTCCATTCCGATGTAACCTCAATAGTCAAATCGCTTGTATCCCCCCTTATATCTCTGACCAGTCAAGCGACCAACTTCTCGTACATTTACGTAGGTTTGCCATAGTTTTTTTAGGTAGAATAGATTCGAATTCGCACTACAAGCTGAGGTGTCAAATAGAAATTGCCTTTGCAAAATACTAACATTGTAAGTGCCGCTCAAACGAAGTTCGGGAGATTAAAAGGCCTGACCCTTCGTGAGATTTTCGGTGAAGCTGTTGATGAGGCCACTATCGAGGCAGGCATCCCGAAAGAGGATATCCAAGCTGCATTTGTGGGAACGTTCATTCCGGAGATGCTTGTTCATCAAGGCCACACGGCACCCCTTCTCATTGATTTTGCTGGGATGCGTGGTATTCCAGCGACTCGTCATGAGGCTGCATGTGCTTCTGGGGCTACTGCATTGCGATCTGCCATCATGGCGATTGAATCCGGTCTCTACGATACTGTTCTTGTTGCTGCTGCTGAGAAGATGACTTCTGTATCAACGAATCGGGCAACAGAAGCTTTAGCTGCTGCAGCAGACGATAAGTTCGAGTCAAGCATGGGTTTGACGTTTCCCGGAGTCTTTGGTATTGCCGCTGTAAGTCATATGGAGGAATACGGCACCACTGAGGAGGACATGGCGCGGATTGCTGTCAAGGCACACAAGAATGCTTCAACTAATCCCCTTGCTCAGTTCCAGAAACCGATTTCACTAGAGAAAGCGATGGATTCACGATACATTGCTTGGCCGCTGAAGCTATTTGATTGCTCTCCCATCTCTGATGGCGGCGCTGCTCTTGTGCTTACTTCGAATGAAAAGGCTAAGGAGTATACTGATACCCCAGTGAAAATAACTGGGACCGGCCAAGCGTCAGCCAGTATGAATCTCTGTGATCGAGCTCACCTCACCTCATTCGATGCTTCTATTGCAGCTGGGAAAACAGCCTACAAAATGGCAGATTTAGGCCCAGAAGATATTGATGTAGCTGTTGTACACGATTGCTTTACTATTGCCGAAATCATCGCATCTGAAGATCTTGGTTTCTTCGAGCCAGGACATGCTGTAGATGCTATTCGCAATGGTGAAACCGAGATTGACGGCTCAAAACCAATCAATCCGATGGGTGGCCTGAAAGCAGTTGGTCATCCTGTCGGAGCGACTGGCGTGAAGCAGATTGTAGTCATCTACAAGGAACTTCTTGGTGAAGCAGGAAAGAATCAAGTTCCGAACCATGATATTGGGATTGCACATAACTTCGGCGGAACCGGGGCATCCAGTGTTGTAACAATAATGAGGAGGTATGATGCATGAGTGACAGACCTACTGTTGAACAATACCTGAAGAATATCGAGAATGGCGATTTTAAGGCGTACAAATGTCAAGAATGTGGTGCGGTTGTAGCGCCACCGTCCGATGCATGTTACAGCTGTGGTGGTACGAACATGGAATGGACAGCTGTCAGCGGAAAAGGAACACTGGTTTCCTACACTGTCGTTCACGTCTCTTCTGACGAGTTTGTTGCTGAAGTGCCATACTATGTTGCCATTGTCAAGTTAGAGGAAGGAACCAGTATTACGGGTCGACTCGTGGGATTTGACCCTCTGAAACCGGAAGACCTTGAAATTGGTATGGATCTTGTATTGGACTATCAGAAGGGAGAGTCAGGTAAGACCTATCTGGCTTTTCGCGAGCCCTGAAAAGATTTCAATGCTTGTCTTGGTTGGTGTGAGGCCTATGCCATCATTTGGTCTCCGCCATACCAAGGAATTTCCTCTCTAGAATACTTGACCAGTCAAATTTTGCTATACTATATAGGACAGCAAGAACAAGAAGCACACCTACCAGCTCAACTAGTTGAGATACCAAACTAGGTGAAGAATTCTGAAACACAAGCGTGCTTACCCATTCCAGTCCAAGGCGGCCAGCCCAAGCGATACCTGCTAAGAACATCGATTTTCCAACGAATCCTGGGACAACCACTTTCCACCATGGATATTTCGCCGTTCCCAGAGGTACTACGAGCACATCATCAGGCAATGGTGTGACTGCAAGAAACCATATCAGAACGGGTGTTAACCGCGGATGAGATGTGATGAGATTCGAGAATGATTCTTGTTTTTCTTGATCTATGAGCCTTCCGCTGAAGTAACCTATCGTATATCCGGTCATCTCCCCCAATTGGGCTCCTAGTCCTGCTGCTAAGCCAAGCACCCATGGATTGAATACAAATGTACCAGCAATGGTGTCTTTCAGACCTCCTTGTATGAACGGAACAACTAGGTAGGGAATTGGAAAGAGAATTGTGGCATTTCCAATGAAGGAAACCAGTAAAGATCCCACATATCCCATCACTGAGGCGACATCCAGTAACCATTCATAGACCAATACAAAGGCTGTTGCAAAAGAATGGGACAGCATTGCAAGTAGATAGTACACGACCACCAAGCCCGAAAGAGATAGGAAAACAACATCGATGCGCTTCATCCTTCACTGTCCCAGCTATTTCGCGCCACAGAGGCTTTTATCAAGTTTATCTTCAACTGAAAAGTTGAGCGGAGGAGGACCGTACTTCCCTCTTGTAACATGCTTAAGTGGTTCAATCGGTAATAGAAGAACAGTGGCAGCTCATGGTAGTAGAGTTTCCGTATGGCGATGGTTCTCTTGGTCTGGCCGATTATCAAGATCTCAAGTGTGAGGTTGTTTATCCAACAGGAGTTGCCGCCATTGATACTAGTACTGAATTTCAGAACATATTATCCAAACAAAATCCTGTCAGGAGCATCGGCCATTTCATTCGTGATGCTGAATCAGCAGCAATATCAATCGAAACGCGATATTTGAGTTCCATAATCCAACCGATGCTAACCGAGTTGCTGAATCATATTGTTGCCGGAGGTATCTCTAGTGAAAACATTACTATTCTTTTCAATGAACAGGACAAAAACTGCTCACAGTTAGACGTCTCATCACTTCAAACGGATTCACCTTTTGATAGCTGTAACCTTTGCATTCATAATCCATTTGATGATTCTCGAGTGGTATGGGTTGGAGAAACAACCGCCTCAAACGGAGTACTGTTGTGCGAAAGTTATGTTAGAGCTGATTTTCGGGTGGGTATGGGTGCTATTGCCCCCGATGGTTTTATTGGTGCGACGGGAGGCGGCACGGCCGTTCTTCCTAATATTGCAAGCCGGGAGACCATAATACGAAATCATAAGCTTCGTTTGCAGAATGATCCAAGATTCTTCGACATTACACAGCCTGCTGCTGAAGATATAGCAGAAGCCGCTCGTCTAGGTGGATTGGATTATGTATTCAATTGCGTCATCGGTGGTAGCGGCACTCCAGCATCGATTGTGGCAGGTTCGTTTCCTGAGGCATGGATGGAAGGAGTACACACTAGTGAACGTTTGACCATAAAAGATACACCTCATAGTGCATCCATTGTTGTGATTGGCGGCGGCGGTCACCCCTTTGACAGTACAATATATGACACAGTCGACTGCCTAATAGCCGCGGAAAAGGTAACACAGCATGGAGGAACAATCGTTCTTGTTGCTCAATGTAGTGACGGACTGGGGCCAGCTGGACTTGGAATCGGTATGACTGAAGAATCGGGGTCTTTGGTTGCCGGGTCGTTGACGAATGCAGACTTTCTAATTGGCATGGAGAAAGCCCGTATTCTTCGACGTATTCTTGAAACCAGGAATCTGATTGTCGTAGGAGAGTTACAGAAAAACTTGGTTGAAGAAGTACTGAAAGGAAGGAAAGCTGCTGATTTGCCTGATGCTATTGATATGGCCTTAGCCAATCATCCGTCATATCCGAGAGTTGTAATCATTCCTGATGGACGTTTCATCTCGTTCAGTTAGAGAATATTCGAATGTAAACGAATTACAGGATCTAGTTGCTTCAATTCCCATCATGATCGAACATTGCATCTACTGCAGATATAGCATCACGGGCTTCTTGTTGAGTGAATTCCTTTAGCTCGCCCGACTTGGCTATTCTGATTGTCACTACCGCCTTGTCATCTCGTGGTTTCATCTCCCAAGTGAGCTCAAAATTCGGTTGCTCTTCCGCAAATCTCTGCAGCATTTCAAGCCATGCTTTCTTAACGTCCGAGAGGTCAGCGTACATGAATTTGATGAGGGGAGTAGTGATCTCAACCCTCAGAATCTTGCCGGCTTCAAAGTAATAATTCTCGATATCCCATGCGCTAGTTGACAATTTCATAGCACCCTCGAATCGGTTCAGTGCCTACTATCGTGTTCAAGTAAGGGCTTGTTGCCTGATTGATAAGTCTTCTTGGCTCTAAGTAAGTCCCTCAGCAATGTAGACGGTGGTAGTGAGTTTACTCCTGCTGTCTCTCTTCTGAACCCTCTTTCTCCTTCCTCTTCTTTTCCTCTAGGAGGTGTCGTTCCACTTCCTTCAAGAAGGCATAGGTTTTGTCCTCGGGTTCTTCCTCTTTTTCAGTTTCAACGGTGTCTTCAGATTCCTCTGCTTCTTGAATAACAACATCTTCCGTCTCGGCCTGCTTTTGAGTATCGGTCACTCTCTCTTGACGCGCTTCTTCTTCAGGTTGTTCGGCTTCTTGTGTGGATTCAACATTGTCTTCTTCACGGACAGGTTCTATACCTTGTCCTTCAACGCCGGATAATCCCAGCCCACGACGTGTCATGAGGGTCTGTACGCTTATTGGTTCAATAGCGCCTTCTTCCTGTAATGTTAACAACCTCTCCAGTGTTTCTGCTTCTGTTTCGCCCAACTGTTGAGCTAGAGGAGCCAGAACTTCATCTATGCGGAATTCTTCTTTTTCGTCAAGGCTATCCTGGAGGAATCTCAGAACCGTTTTATCCTCCTTTCGGATGCGCTTTTCGTCAGCAATCTTCTGAGGAAGGAGCCAGTAGTAATCCAGAGTTGAGAGGAGATTAGATAGCACCCATTCAGGGTCAAAGCACTCTACACGACCCATCCAGTCTTCCAAATCACCTTCGTATTGACTTTCGAACATCTCTACAAAGAACTCGAGGCGGCGCTTAAGATTCGAGCTCATCTCTGATTCAAGTATGAGCATACCAATCAAATAGCGACCACTGTAGCTATTGAGCCTGAGTCCATGATAATGTATTTCCTCAAGTGTTCCCTTTACGCTACCCTCACCTGTAATTTCACCATACACACTAGTGATAGCGGAAATAAACCCGCTGATCAAATCTGGCTCGATATGTTTCTCTGTGAATGGAAAGTAGATAACACATGTGCCATGTTCTATATAAATTGCCATGAAGTGCTGCAGGGTTGAAAGCTCTCTGAATTGTTCAAGCTGTCTCTGTAAAGACTTGCGCCCTGCTTCCCTTCGCGGTTTGATTACCTTGGTATAGGCTATGGCGCCTACGAGAGCCACTAGTGCCACAAGTATGGCCAGCTGAGCCTGTGGTGTTCGAACTGTGCTGATGAGGACTTCGATAAGACTTGGAGCCGGCCTTACTTCTATTGTAAGAACTTCTGTTTCAGCCGGCCATTCTGACTCAGATCCCTCATACCGTGCCCAGACTTCTAGAGCATTCGTCTCAGAAGGTATATCAAAACCGGCATTTGCAATTCCTTCATCGTTAGTCACAGCGGTAGTGGTTTCAACAGATGCACCATTTGTCCCTGCCATTCTTACATGGAATACTATTGTTTTTCCTGGTAATGGTTCACCATTGCTGTCTTGCAGTACAGCTCGAATTGCAAGTGCTGAGCCCTCTGTTACGACTGTTGTTTGAGAAACGAGTTCCGCAGCTAGTGCGTATTCCGCCTTTGGCAGCACCTGTAGCGATATCTCGTCTTCTACCACTTGGCAGTCAGTTGCAGTTCCTCTAAGGGCCACAGTATAATCAGCAGGACTTATTGTAGAATTTAGCCAGATACTGGCTCTGTATGATTCGCTGGTTCTATCGTAGTCCAGTGCATATGTCGTTCCCGCAATTGTTAGATTCACCTGCGCGAAGTCGATCAATTCGACATGATAGGTCTCATTAACACGTACTGAAACCTGCATAGTCTCGTTCTCGTAGATTTCCATATCCTGATCGAAAATGAGTGAGAGTGGGAGTGGCCTGACCTCGATGGTGGGGGTCTCCAACACGGAATCATAACCTGGTGTTGAGAATGTAATTGTCAGAGAATAATCATCTACATGAAGACTGGTGGAGTTAATCGTTAGCGAGTAGGTAAGGTTCGCATTTTCTACAATTTCATATGGTCCTGCCCATCCAACTGATGGACTAGAATCTTCAATGCGTGTCGATGTTCTGCTATCCAAGTACTCTACCTTCAGTACGATTGAATCATTGACATACAACCATGTGCTACCTTCGATTTCAATTGTCGTAGGAATAGATGAAACCTGAACTTGGAATGCTTCTTCTTTCGAAACAAAGCCATATGCTGAGACACTTACTTCACAGTTGTGAATACCTACTTCGAGCAACGTAGCATTGAGTGTTGTTTCCCAATACGTCCCTGTCCACGATGCAGAATGCTCCTCACCATTTACCAAGAAGGTGAGATTCGCAGGGCTGATAGCGGAAGAGTTACTCATCAAATACTCGATGGTAACATCAACGGTTTCATCATAATAGACTTCGAGACCTGTATCATTCACTCGCAAGGTCGTACTTGCTTCAATCACATTCAAGAAAAGATCGATTTCCTGTAATGCATAGCCATACCTGTTTACATACAGAGTCATGGTGTTGTTTTCGACTTCCAGCTTCGGACCTATCGTAACGCTGTAATTTCCTTGTGACACATGCTGACCTAGGTAGGTTTCTGAGTCTACAGTAATCTCTATACTGCCATCTGTTATTGGTGTTCCATTTGAAGCATAGAATTCAACATAGAGATTTATGGGTGTTATGTAGTCGGTTGTATTTGAGGTCCAAGAAGGCAAAACACTTGGAGTGTCTTCATATACCGTAAGGTAGGATTGATCTTGTTTTGTTTCATATCCTGTTTTGTTTGCAACGATGGTTGCATTCCAAGTTCCTAGCGTTATTTCAGGAGCTGGAATCGTCGCACTATACTTCTGAATGGATTCATTGAAAGGAATGTCACAGAATAACGTATCATTGAGAATTAGGCAAACTGTAGCATTCTCTATTGGTGTATTGTTGTAGTTATATGTCACATTGACAGATATTGATTCTATGTAACTGATATTCTGACTTGTAGGATTCCAGAATACTTGGAAAGCATTCGGTGCAAGGGTAATGTTGACACCTGATGTTATGTGCGAGCTCGATTCATAGCCATATCGCCATGCACTAATTGTCGCATTGTATATATCCGCAGGAAAGTCACCGCCTGGAATATCTGTAACCCAGTGGGAGCTATTCCAAAGCAAATCATACGTTGTACTCTCCATTGTGACATTTACCGTTGCATCATCTGGAACATCGAGCCCTCCGTAGGTGTATTTCACAGACAGGTTGAAAAACTGAGTCGTATCGATTGTAACATTGCTGGGATTCCAGCTCACATGGATCTCGGTGGGTTCTGGATTGATTACCAGATTCGAGGGTGTTCCCGATTCGGATTCGTAGTTCGATTTGGATGCTTCAACGGTTAGACTGAATGTTCCTAGGCCAATTTCTTCGTCAGTACCGTTGAAAATCAACTCATAGAATCCGCTTGTGCTATTCCACGTTAGATTCCATGTATTTGAAGCAATTGTTACGTTAATCCAGGCATTGTGAATGGCTGAACCATTTGCAATGGTGTAATTCGCTCTAAGAGTGGTGCTCTGTGTGTACGTTATCGTGTTCGTATTGAACCATTCTAGCTCAAGGAAGGTTGGTTCCTCTCTCAGAACGAGGTCATAGGTAGTATTCGTTTTGCCATCATAGCCATATTTCCAAGCTGAGATTGTAACAGCATGCGTTCCAAGCCCCGGTGGATCATCAGTCCCATTCAGGACCACATCATACATTGAGCTTGAGCTATTCCATGTGAGGGCAATTTCGAGGCCCCCAGCAGTGATGTTTACTTCTGCATCTAGTACTGCCGATCCATTACTCATTGTATACTTTGCAGACAATCTTGTTGTTTGAAGATAGGTGATATTGTACCCATTAGACCAGAATATCTCTAGCGTAGTGCTTTCTATGGTAATTGTCAGACTTTCGGTTGAGTTGGTCTGCTGCTCATATCCGGTTCTACCTGCTTTGATATCCAGGGAATGGGTACCAAATCCCGGCGGATCGTTGGTACCGTTGAATCTGAGCTCGTAGAATTCGCTTACTTCGTTGTACGAAAGGTTCCACGTGTTTGAGTCTATCGTGACATTCACTATCGCATCTGTCACCGCTGTTCCGTTGGAGAGTGAGTAGTTTACCAACAGTGTGGTCTGTTCTACATAGGTGATACTATTTCCATCAGACCAACCGACCGTGAGCGGCTCAGTATCATGGATGAGTTCAACCGAAATGATGAGACTTTGGTTTTCTATGGCAAATCCTTCGCCAAATACCTCTATTGTATGACTGCCTGGACTTCTCCCTACTGTATCCACGTTGGCAGTCCATGTTCCATTGTTTTGGTCTGTCATGGTCTGGTTGGCTTCGCCATCAAAGGAATAGACAACGTTGGCAAATGAATTATTCAATCCGACATCGTTGAATGTATCATTGAAATGGACTCTTATCGGGAAGCTGCTTTCGGTGTATGCGTCTATAGAGTATTGGTCTGCATCCAGAGAGGTGGGATAGAAGACAACTATTTCCTTTGTGAGATAACCCGCCTCTGTCCCGTTTGTCCAATATACTTCTAGGGTATATGTTCCATTGTCTTGTGTTTCTGCATTGATATCCCACAAGTAGTACGTTTTGCCATCAACGACGTTTTGATTGCTTGGTGGCCAGGTTGTCTCACCTTCGTGTAAGACCGTCAGGTTGGTCGAACCAGTATTTGCAGGATTCCCAGATTCGTCTGAGATGCTGGTGTTGATCTCCATATCCACCAAGATACTTGCTTCTCGCTGCAACTCTGAATTGTCCGATGAATCGTAGGTATTTATCGAATCAATATAATTTGGTGCCGTCAAGGTCAGAGTCCATGTTCCATTCGTCATGTTAGCGCAGGTTACAACTTCACTATATGCTGTGAAATTATCATGATTAGTTTGAGAAGAACCATTGTAGAGAGCACTTGGTGACCAGTCATTCATTATTGATATGTTCACAAACTTGCCTGTTGTATCGCTATATTCAGGATAACTTAGCGATGTAGTCACATTCCAATCTGTTGCTGAGCCTGATGAATCGACTTCCCAGATACTCGCCAATTTGGATTCTCTTTTGTACCATAAGGTAAGATTGTGCTCTATATATGCCGATTGATTCGAATTGAATTCTATTCTGGTGATGTTCTTATCATTCTCGAATATCCATTTGGTGCCAGACAACGAAGTTTTGTTTCCTTTCAGCAGAATTTCTTCAGCTTGGAATTGAAGAACAGAGTTTGTTGAGGTATTCCATGGCAAGTAAGTATAGTTGAGCAAAGCCTCATATTCAAGATTGGAGCCCCAGTCCGAAAAATCTGTTCTGTACCAATAGCTAGAGTAATCCCCATAATTCTCCTCGGTATACCAGTAAATTTTTGGGTAATTAGAAGAATATTCTGATAATGATCTCCCATCCATTACAACATGATACTCGTGCCCCTTATCTAGAACCGCTGTAGTGGTGACATTGTACCAAGTTTTTACGCCTGTGATGCCAGGCATATCATCAGACGAAGTAACAGTACTAGATGAATTATCATAATCCTTTCTCACTTCTAGATACAAGTTCCCATAATTCGAAAGCGGTTCACCCCAGAGATTCATCCAGGTATAAATGGAATAATTGAGAAGTCGCCCCTCTTGTGTGAGATTGAAACCCTGTGCAAGCTGGTTAGTTTTTGCCCCGCCGGATTCCTCTATATTGAATCCTGTTGCGGGGCTTGAGCTTGAACCAGCGACGGCTCTCTCAGGACCTGCATATATATTCTCCACGTTCAGGTCAGCATGATGAAGAGTCCATCCGGGGACATGATACTGCGAAATATCAATCGAACCATTGTGTGCGTCAGGATTTGCATAGGTATTCAGAATGCTCGTGTTCAAACCGGTGATGGTCCTTGACATGAACATTGTTCCGTTTCTGTCATTCCCACTATCGCTAACTGAGGATTGAATATGCTGTAAGGATGCATCTTGATTTAGTGCATGAGTCTTGTCGTTATCTCCATGTATTGGCTTTTGGGTTGGCGTGACCAATAATAGCATGACGAGCAGGACAAAAATGGTTGTTCCAAGCTTTTTCATTGCCTATCCCTTTTCTGACGAGTATCATTCCGAAGTTTCTGCTAAGCTGGTCTACTTATGAAACGGATGGAGTGCCTGCATGGATTCTTTTGATTGTTCGGTTATTAGAGCTCCTTGTATGTCTTACACAAGCTGTAATCATCACAATCCTTGTTTCTATGCACAGTGACACCCGTTGCATATGGGCGACGAATCAACACCGGCTCGATGTAAAGATTCTGCTCTTATGTCCCTATGGGGACATTTTTGAATTCCCGAGACTTAAAGCTATCCTAATCTGTACCTTTCGAAAAAAAGACAAGTCGCATTTTTAGCTCGGAGTAGTCTTTTTTCGGGAGGTGACCGCGACAAAGATGTCTCGTTTACGTATAGTACGACGGTCGTGAGTCTTCAGGCTGCTGCGGTTTCACACCTGGGTGGCCTGTAATCTCATTAAGAATCGCGATAACCATCTCGACAGAACCATGGAGAGCACTCATGGTTTCCCACAGGCGATCATCACTGAACGAATCATCGTATATGCGATCGGAGACGACAAAACCCGGTCCTGGCGGCTGTTTCCCTTTCTGATTTGGCTGTGGTTTCACGAAACCGAGGCGGACGCGGCTTCCGAAGCTGAACTTCATGGCTTTCATCTGGAACTTCTGCATCTTCTCAGAATTCAGTTTCTTGAGATGCTGTGGAGATATCATAACCTGTGATTCAACCTGCAGGTAGTTGGAATCATTGGGCCTGACAACGGTGAAATAGAACCGCTGGAATTTCACCTTGAATAAAAACTCCGCACGCGGGTTCTTGATGCTTTCTACCTTGACGCCTTCTTTTGAGAACCAGTCGCGCACAGCCTTCTTGATTTCATCAGTTGGTTTCTTCATTGTCATATCTCCGATGTATTTGAAGATGGTTCGAGTGCTCACTTAACGCTTGTGTTGTCCGTTTTCATAGTACCATTGCACAGAATCGTAGGCTTCCTCGACTCTGTCTGCATAGCACGTAATTTGCTTTCGAACAGCGCTGATTGCTGAGGTTTCACAGACCTTAGTAACTATCCCGGGTTCCGAGTTGGGATGATTGAGTCTGACGCCCCATGGATCAATGATTTGACTGTGACCGAAATACGTCTTGTCATCAAAAGCTGGTCCAACTCGGTTCACTGCAGCTACATAGACTTGATTCTCTATTGCTCGGGCACGAACCAGATTATCCCAGTGTTCGCTTCGTGGATCGGGAAAAGATGCCGGAATGATAAGCAGCTGTGCACCTTCTAGAGCGAGCGTGCGGCTGATTTCTGGGAATCTAACGTCGTAGCATATTTGTGCTCCAACTTTCAGCCCCTGTATGTCTAACATAACCATCTGTTTTCCACCCTCGAAAACATCTTTTTCGGCTTGGAATGGATGTATTTTGCGATAGGTTCCAACGATTTCGCCCTCGGGAGAACTCATGACAAGCGTGTTGAAGTATTTCCCCTCCACTTCTGCATTTTCAATACCTGTTCCAATGACATAGGCGGAGTGTTTCCGGGCGGTTCTGACGATAAACTCTGAGGTCTCTCCCGGCACCCCAGCTCCTTGCCTGAAATACTGGTCATAATCGAAACCTATTGCGAAGAGCTCAGGAAGCATGATGATATCGAGCACCTCACTGGGTTCATACGTAGCCAGCATCTCCTTGACGTACCCCAAGTTGTGTTTTCTATTACCATCCATGCATGGCATTTGAAAAAGCGAAATCCTGAATTCCATCTATGATTACCTACCTTCTTGAGGTTTGTGCGAACTGAAAATCACACAAGATTGGGGTGATAAGAACAGAGAGCTATCATAAGAATTATTATCCTGCAAAGGAGGGTGTCAAGTAAACGGGCTCCTAATGGGACGTGTTTCTAATTGGCTAATGAAGTTGATACAAACCCAGAAACAAGGGCCGATATGCCGAAAACCCCGTACTCCGCACCTTGCGAGGGTTCTATGGGGAAAACAGGCAGTTGGAGAACTTTCGACCCTGTTGTTGACTATAACGAATGCATCAAATGTCGGACGTGTTGGCTCTACTGTCCAGAAGCTTGCATCACTCTAGATGAGGATGGCACACCTCACATAGACCTAGAGTACTGCAAGGGCTGTGGAATTTGTGCTCAAGTGTGTCCGAAGGAATGCATAGAGATGGAACGCAAGATGGAACTAGAGGAGGCTGACATGTAGTGGAAACCAAGATTATGAGTGCGAACTACGCTGCTGCACGAGCAGTTATGTCCGCACGAGTTGAAGTTGTAGCTGCGTATCCGATAACTCCTGCGACCACCGTTCCTGAACAAATAGCACTCCTCAATGAACGAGGAGATTGGCCTGGCGAATTCATCCGTGTGGAATCAGAGCATTCCGCAATGTTTGCCTGTATTGGTGCTAGTGCGACGGGGGCTCGCGCCTTCACTGCAACAGCCTCAAATGGCCTACTTCTGATGGACGAGGCTCTTCACTGGGCAGCTGGTGCTAGGTTACCAATTGTTTTGGCGAACCTCAACCGCTCTGTTTCGCCTTCATGGAACATTCATGCCACACATGACGATGCCTTTAGCAAGCGCGATACTGGCTGGATTCAGTTCCACGTTGCATCAGTTGATGAATACTATCACACAATCATTCAGGCATTCAAACTTGCAGAAGATGAACGCGTTTTGATGCCTGTGATGGTGAACGGTGATGCTTTTGTTCTAAGCCATACTCTGGCACCGTACGATTATCTCGATCCAGAAGAGGTGGACGAGTTCCTTCCCCCGTATAGCCCACCTCACTGGAAGATGGATCCTGACCATCCGGTATCCCATGGGAATATTGTATTTCCTGAGTATTTCCAAGAATTCCGCTATGGGATGCATGAAGGGACAAAGAATGCCGCTGAAGTCTACAAAGAAGTTGAAGAAGAGTATGAGGAACTCTTCGGGAAGAATTTCGGCGGACCCATAGATACGCACAAGTGTGATGATGCCGAGGTGGTATTCACATCACAAGGCACAATCGGTGCCGAGGCTATTGATGCTATCGATGAACTACGGGAAGAGGGCTACAAGGTAGGTAATGCTCGTATGAGAATGGTACGGCCATTCCCCGTGGAAGAGATCCGCGAACTGGCAAGCAAGGTCAAGGGCTTCGCATCCTTTGATAGAGCCGTTTCATATGGATTTGGCGGCCCTGTTGCTAATGACATTCGCGCATCGCTTTACAATACCAAACACCGACCCATGGTGAAGAGCTATATTGGCGGCCTTGGCGGAAGAGATGTCACTGTTGACGATATCAAGGAGATTGTTATTGACACTGTGGAAGCTGTTGAATCAGGGGAACTCGGTGCGGAAGAAACCTGGCACGATTTGAGGTGAAGACAATGGTAGCGATTAAAGATATGCCACTTAAGGAATACATTGAGAAGGGAAATGCTGCGTGTGCTGGCTGCCAGGATATGGTAGCATTACGACATGCTCACAAGGCATTGGAGGGTAAAGTCATACAGGTTGTTCCCGCGTGCTGTACAAGCGTAGTACAGGGCTTATGGCCGAATAGCGGTTTTGATTTTCCAACCCTCAACATAGCATTTCCGGCAGCAGCGGCTGGAGCTTCTGGTGTCAAAGCGGCGTTGCGAGCAAAAGGTGATGAAGATACAACCGTCATGGTATGGGCTGGAGACGGAGGTACTTTTGACATTGGTATCCAAGCGTTGAGCGGTGCCTTTGAACGTCGAACAGACTTCTTGTATGTCTGTTACAACAACCAGGTCTACAGCAACACCGGAACACAACGCTCTGGAGCTACACCGTTACATGCTCAAACAACAACCACTTGGTTTGGGAAAACCGAACCTGAAAAGATGTTGGATCTTGTAGTTGCGGCTCACGAACCGGCCTATCAGGCAACCGCCAATACCGCCTATCCACGAGACCTGTACGAGAAGTTCAAGAAAGCAAAAGACATCGAAGGTCCGAAGTTCATCCACGTATTCGTTCCTTGTCCGCAGGCATGGAACTATCCTGTCGCTCAAGGCGTGGAAATAGGTAAGCTCGGTGTAGAGACAGGTTACTGGATTCAATGGGAGCGATTTGGTGAGGATTTCGAAATCAATAGGATGAGCAAGAGATTTCAGAATCCTGAGAACAGGAAACCAATTGAGGAATTCCTGAAGATTCAGGGTCGATTCTCGAGACTCTTTAAACCTGAGCGTAATGAAAGGAAAATCCAAGAATTCCAGGACTACGTTCAGCATCGTTGGGATGTCTTACTGCGAACTATGACATAGAGGGGCTTTCCCCCTCCTGTCTTTCTTTTTCCTTCTATTGATACCATATTGGACTGATAAACAGTTATTTGAGTGATGATTACCCTACATTAAACTACTCAAGGTGAGCTAAGATTGCCTTTGAACAACTTTCCCAAGGTGTTGGAAATAAAAGATCCAATACATGGCTACATCGGTCTTTCTGAGGTTGAGGAAGCAATCCTAGATTTGAGGATGACCCAGCGACTCAGGAATATCAGGCGACCTGCGAGTACTAATCTTGTTTACCCTGGTGCAGCCACATCTTCAATGGGCGGTACGCTGGGGACGCTCCATGTAACTGGACTCTTCTTCGATTACCTTGGGGCGAGCCAAGAAGACATACAGAAGGCCCGGATAGCTTCCTTACTTCATAGTTTGTCGTGTGGCCCTTGGTCAAATGTGATGGATGAGTATCTCTCCAGACGCGGTACTAATCGCGTCAGACTGGCAGAGCTGATTGTCAAAGAGACCAAGCTTGGTGATATCTTAGAAGACCATGGCTACACAGCCAAAGAGGCAGTAGAGTGGCTTAGTAAAGGAGTTCCGATTAAAGGTCTTCAGCTTGATCTTGAAAGATGTCCGATTAATCCTGAGCTAATAGACCGATTGGAGCGAGATTCGTATTTCGCTGGGGTCGAATATGCTCAGATCGAACTCCAGCGTTTGTTTTCGGCAACTCGAATAGCCAAGGATACGCTCGCCATTGAACGAGGCGCGCTGTATACTCTGGAATCTTATCTGTCTGCAGGAGCGAATATGTTTGATGCTGTCTACTATCACAAAACGGTTCGAGCAGCTGAACTCATGCTCCTGCGAATCTTGAACATAGCAGGGAACGAACTTTTTGAATCTCCCCGTGATGACTTGGCCAGCTTTCTGAGATTAGATGATTTGTCTATTCGCCATATTCTCTTGCATCCACCAGATGATCCTTCAGAGGCCTATACGAGGGCTAGCGATTTGTTTCATGACTATGCCAGACGATATCTTATCAAACTCGCAAGCGAGCATGCAGTTGCTGATACTGATTTTCTCAAAAAAATCGATACTCCAGATGGTCGCCTTGCAATAGAGACCGAGATAGCGGAAGATGCAGATATTACTCCCCGAAATGTGTATTTGGATTATCCTCATCGCATTTCGGTTTGCCATCACCCGTCACGGATAGATCTTGATAACTTGGCGTTATATGAGAGAGGTTCACGAGGCTACGAATTCTGGGCTGTGACCGATATGAGCATGATAGCCCGGAGCTTCCGCAGGCTATCAAAATCAATACGTGTATACACAACTAGAGGTTATCGTTCTCGTGTCAGAAAAGCGGCTGACGAATTACTTGAGAATATTGCAAAGAGGTAGATTGGCCAATCCAATTACAACCGGGCAATTAATAAAAGAGAAGCCAAAAAATCAAGCTTGGTGTAAATTGAATGGCAAATAATGAAAACGCAGATTTCATGGACAGTCTGCAATCAGATCCAAATTTCATCTATATCCTCATAAGCGCAGCAATTTGGGTTATTGGGGCATATATGTTCATTCCTGTACTGGATACCGTCTTGACTACAATCGGCTTTGCAGCCACTTGTTTCACTACCGCTATTACTGCTCTCAAGAGGCCAACTGCTACTGCGTGGCCTGGAGTAATTGCAGGCGTAGTCATCAAGATAGTAGCTAGTCTCATCGGCTGGATTCCAATCCTCGGGTTGCTGGCACCTTTGATTTCTATTGCTGGAAGCGTTCTAATCTTGTTCTTCGTCGTTCCCTTAGCTATTCAGCAAGGAGAAGAAATACTTGGTGAGACTCTGAAGAAGTTCCAAGATACCAAGGAAGAGGCAGCTGGAGAAGAAGAAACAACAACTGAGAGCGGTACGGAGTAAATATACCGAAAACAGAAGTTGTTCATTATTCCATAACTGAGGTTTGGGAAGATTTCCTTTCTTCCTACAACCTTCTTTCTTTTTTTTGCTTTCTAGTTTGGCATACCGTCCCATTCGATGTCCGAATCTACTTCAATTCCAATATGGACTAAAACCCGGTCCACTATTGAATCGACAAGGCTTTCAATACTCTCTGGTTTGTGCCAAAAGGCAGGACTTGCCGGGAGCACAGACGATCCGGCTCGTAGAACCTTCCTCATGTTCTCAACATGTACAAGATTGTATGGTGCTTCACGAGGAACAAGAACTAGTGGTCTTTCCTCTTTCAAGCTACAATCAGCCGCTCGCAAGATAAGATTCTCTGCATATCCATTGGCGATTCCTGCAAGTGTTTTCATTGAGCATGGAACAACCGCCATTGCATCTAGCGGAAAACTTCCACTTGCTGGCCCTGCAGCCATATCTGTTTCATCATATGACTTGTCAGCTTCCTTCTCAAGTTCACTTCGCTTCATTCCCATTTCATGTTCGAGTGTTTCAGTCCCCCATGAACTGAGAATAAGATGAACTTCATGCCCCATTTTCTTCAATTTTCGAAGCAACCTAACGCCATAGATTGCTCCACTTGCACCGGTTATGCAGAGGAGTATTCTCTTCATTTCTGAACAAGCCACCTGTTAGTATATTCCGATTTTACTGATATGTTCTTGGTCAAAGCAGAAACGTCAGGAGGAGAGTAACGAGGAATGAACCTGCAGCGGCTGCGATACCTGTTCTTTTCGCAATTTCTGTGGCTTCCACTATATCTTGTGTTAGCGTATCAAAACCTTTCTCGCCAAATGTTCTCAGGTTATCGATCCTCCCAGATTCTAGAGATGCTTTGCTTGGACGTATTCTTTTGCGTGCCTCCTTGACCGCTTTGGTGGTTTCTTCTATAATTCTCTGACGCTTATACTGCCCTATTGGGGGATATCCACCACTAGAAAGTGAAATCGCATTTACAACATGTGTGTCTGTAGTTATTGGCTCAGCCTTGTCAATGTCGATATCTTTCAGAGCATCTATCATATCTTGACGCATTCTTGGAATCATATTATTGCCGTCAAGGGATATGAAGGCTGTTTCTTCTTCCTCGGTTTTCAGAAGTATCACAGAAATACCTCCTGGTCCCAAACCGTCTTTCTTTGTTATTCCGTCTGGACTTGTTTGATAGAAACCAACTTCAAAGGCTTTAGAATCTCGATTTGATTCCTCAGAAACTGCTTCCTTCACGGCCTTAACAAATTTCTCCGCTTCCGGATCTTCGGACATTACAGATACTGCATTGTCATTTATGCAATTGTGCGCATCTACAACAGCAACGCGCTCTACGCCTTCATTTGCTTCTATGGCTGCTTGATTAGCTTTCATCCCCACTTTTAGGCTGATATCATCTGTGAATTGTGGTGCGCTTGTCACAATAGCAAGTGCCTTTGGCCCGGCCATGAGTGTCCACGTTTTGAATTTCCCCCATTCTTTCCAAGATGGACCCCTAAGATCATACGACTGATGTTTGGTATCAATGAGCCTATCGAGCTCTTGAATTACCTTTTCAAAGTCTTCTTTTGTTGTCAAATTTTGATGATGAGTACAGCTCCCGTGCATGACAAAACAGGGTATGCCATATCGTTCCCTAACGTGATTGCTGATGTAAGATGGAAGTGCACTGCTTCCAAGATTGCGAAATGGGCCTGGGTGAACATAAAGAACCACACCGATACCTATCAACTCATCATCTTCTTGGAAGATTAGGACATCAAGTGGTATGTTCTGCAGTTCTGATATTTTTGTGAGCATACTTTCAAGCGGTCCCGAATCATCGGCTAGGTAATCGTATCCGAATCCCCTGAGAAGAGCCGGTCCATCGATTCCTAGGTCGCGTTCAAATGGTTTGCTGATGGAATCGTAGATGTATGCGACTGCTATTGCGATAATTGCTCCTCCGCCGAACAACATGATTGGCCAATTTGCTGGAAAAACCATCAAGTCTGCCAAAAATACACTGCCCGTTAGAAGTGTGATTATCCACAAGAGGACCGGCATGAAGGCTGCGACTGAGTTTCTTATAGTTCCATATTCGCTAAGGCCATCAACTAGGAAAATGAACATCAAATAACCCATGTTGGCACCTAGGAGCCAGAAACGGCTGACAGCTTCAATTCCAAAAAATAGACCTATAATCCTGCCAATAATCCCGAAGGAGAACCAGATTAGAACTCCAAACTGAATAACTCCTGTTGTTCGCCTTAAATCCAAAGGCGATGCTTCTTTTCGTATAAGTGCATAGAGCAAGAGCGTGCCGAGATATGCGGGGATTCCAAACACCGCTAAGTACCCTATGAGTAGCTCAAGAGGCTGACTTGTCATTCCTGAAATGAGGTCTCCTCCAACCATCGTTACCGCAGCAACAATAACCAACATTCCAATTCTTGCGAGTATACCTCTGTGAGTTGGTAATTGCCAGATTCGCGAGTACAGTCTAGTTGTTTCCTTTACTTTTGCTTTCTCGCTCAATCTGGTTCACCTTTTGATTCCTTTTCCCTAGCGGTCATGGTGTTTCTTATGAAAGTTCCTCAACAACCTTCAGTTATATCGGATGCGATATACTATTCTTTATAAAGTAATATCGGATGCGATATTTCAAGGACTTGAGCTGTTATGAAAGAGATGTCATGTCATGAAATTCCGGATCCTCAATCTATACCACGAGGACTCCTGAAGCATCTCATTCTGCATTTGCTCAAATCAGAGAATCTAACCGGGGCCGCAATTGGCCGCATACTCGAAGAAAAGAGTGATCATGAGTGGAAGCCAAGCCCGGGTTCGATATATCCTGCACTTTCCAGCCTTGAAGAACATGGTCTCATAGAGAAAATGGATAAGCGAGGCAGAAGAAAGCCATACGCTATCACTGAAAAAGGACAGGAGTTTGTCGAGAAACTTGTTGAACGACACAAGATTATGTCGGAGAATATTCGGACTGGTTTCAAATTGTCTCTTTCTTTGATGAAACCTGAGAATCGACTGACTTTTCTGCTTCGTAGAATGGACCATATCATTGATGGTTTGTTACAGAACATCGACTCGCTATCAGAAGGCGATTTTGAGGACTATGCTACCAGGATAGAATCAATTCAGGAGAAATTCGACCGACTCACCAAAGAAATCAACCAAGAGGGTTATGAGTGACTACGCAAATTGAACCCCAACAACGACAATTCGACGATGCGACCGACTATATGTTCTCTGGACTCCGAAAACACCCTGGAGTAATTGCTGGCGCAACAATTCTGACGGTAATTTCTTCGGTTTTAGTCACCTTACCGATGACGATTGTCGGTCAAGCGATTGATGAGCTTACAGTAAATGGTTTCACAGCTACATTTGTGAACTACTGCTGGATTATCGTTGGTTTGGGTCTAGCCTACATGGTACTCTACTTTGTTGTCGGCTACTCATGGGCTAGAGTTACATTGGCGTGGGAACGAGATGCAAGACAAGATTTCTTTGATATGCTTCAGGAGAACAGCATGACGTTTCATGATGAAATCGATAGCAAAAGACTTCTTTCTGTTGCGATGCAGGACATCAACTGGGTCCGCATGTCGCTTAATCCCGCCCTTAGAAACATCGTGTTTGGGATTTCTTCATTCTTGGTCACCACCTTCTTGGTGTTCCGCGTTGATCGAAGCTTCACACTCTTCTCCCTGTTTGGATTCCCCGCACATGGTCTTACGCTTATTATGATTGTGGGTTTTCCACTTTACTTGGCATTTGCCTACCGGTACGCTAATAATGTTGAGCCGGTGCGCCGCAAGCGCGCAGAGAAGATGGAAGACCTTACGTCTTCGTCACAGGAGGTATTCAGGGGCATAGAAGTAGTTCGTTCATTCGGGAAGGAGGACTGGGAAGCAGAGAAATTCGAGGAAGAAACAACTGAATACGAGCACTTGGTAGCTCGCGAAGGTCGTCTTGCAGCGTTCTACATTCCGTCTCTTATCCTAACCGGCATGACCACTCTTGCATTCATCTATGGTGGATTTGCGGTACTTTCCGGTATCCTTTCGATTGGCAATCTTACTCAAGTTATCGGACTACTTGTCAGCTTACAAGGATTCAACTTCATGTTACCTCGAATGTTACTTGCTCTTCGAGGGGGTTATGTCAACGCAGGTCGGATTGTAAATTTGATTAATTGGGAAGATCCTATGATTGAGTCCGAGGAGTCTTCTGAGGATATCGACTGGAATGGGGATATCGTTTTCGATGATGTCTCATTTTCCTATAATGCTAACAACTCCAACGGGAGTGCGATGGCGCTGAAGAAGTTGAGTATCCAAATTCCCCGAGAGTCGAGAGTGGCAATCATTGGCGGACCGGGCGGTGGAAAGAGCACGATCCTCAAACTCATTCTTCGGCTCTACGATCCAACTCAAGGAACTGTGCGGATCGGCGGAGTTGACTTGAGCAATATTCGGACTGCTGATGTTAGAGACCACGTAGGACTAGTTGAACAAGATATCTTCCTCTTCAGAATGACCGTGAAAGAGAATATTGCTTTTGGACGACCAGAAGCTACCGACGAGGAAATCATTCAAGCAGCCAAACGAGCTCAGGCACACGAATTCATTGAGAAACTACCAAAAGGTTATGATTCAATGGTTGGAGAAAAAGGGATGACGCTCAGTGGAGGGCAGCGCCAAAGACTTGCTATTGCAAGGGCCATCATTCAAGACCCACAGATTTTGCTTCTAGATGATTCTGCTAGTGCTATCGATGCACAGACGGAATTCCAACTCCGACAGGCTCTGGATGAGGTTATGAAAGGGCGCACCAGTATTACTGTGACTCAGCGTCTACGGACTCTTCTGGAATCTGATATGGTTATTATTGTAGACAAAGGTGAGCTAGTAGCAGCCGGCTGCCACGATGAATTGCTGAGAACATCCGAGCATTACCGAAAGATATTCGAACGACTTCCAGGTGCTGAGCAATTTCTGACTGCGGCAGCTAAGCAAGGAGGTGTTGCCTGATGGGTATGAGACGGCGGGGACACAGCTTGGAAAAACAAGAGCGGAGTCGTCCTGCTCGTTTGCTTCTTAGACGCCTATTTGGCTACCTTGGAAACTTCAAGCGTGAACTAGCTTTAGGGGCAACATTCTCACTCCTCGGAACTATTGTGGGTGTTTTCGACATCCCAGTACTGTCTCAGGGGTTGGATGCTGTTTTCTCTGCAGCAGGTGGCTGGGAACCACTAATCATACTGATTGGTTTGTATGTAGTTCTCAAAGTAATTGCATGGGTACTCAACGGCGGGAAGCTTTGGTTTCTTGCGGGTGCTCAAGCTGGCTTGACACAGAATGTACAATCCGATGTCTATGACCGTTTAGTTAATGCTGATTTGTCTTATCACACCTCTCAGCAAAGCGGTGACGTTACTTCGCGTGTAACTTCGGATGTTGATCAGTTGTCCACAGGTGTGCAGGTTATCATCGATTTTGCGAGTAACATTCTCATGATGATTGCATCCTTCTTGATTGTATGGTCAATTTCTCAGACCTTGGCGCTTACAACTCTTGTAGTTGTTCCTGGCGTTCTGTTTATTGCTGCCCTTTTTGGAACCGTGGGCAAGCGAATCATGCTTGATGCACGCAGAGCATATGGTCGAGTATCGGGCCAGATTGCTGAGAATCTAGCGGGAGTACATGTTGCAAAGGCCTTCAACAGAGAGGATGAGCTATCAGAGAAAATGTCAGAGTTGAATCAAGAAGCCTACAACTACGGTTTCAAATTTATGATGCTTATGAGTGCCATGCAACCCCTTATGCGTTCCATTGGACAATTCGCCATAGCAGCCGTTCTTTTTGTCGGTGGCAGTTTCGCTACAGGAACAGCTTCTGCTCTTACTGTTGGCGAGTTATTTGTTGGAATCACCATGACAAACCGTTTCATGTGGCCACTGCTTGCCTTGGCAATGTACGCAACACAAGTTCAATCGTCTTTGGCTGCTATGGATCGAATTTCGGACGTGACGGAAAGGGAACCTTCTATCACTGATTCACCTGAATCCGAGCCACTATACGAGCAGAATGACGGAATAGAATTCCGAAATGTGGATTTCTCTTATGTTGATGACGAACTTGTACTGAAGGATGTAAGCTTTCAGGTTAAACCAGGTGAGACTGTAGCGGTTGTAGGACATACGGGTGCAGGTAAGACTACCGTTGCTGCGTTGATTAACCGCTTCTACGATCCTGATTCTGGCAAGATTCTCATTGGCGACCAGGATCTCCAAGACATAAGCCTAGATTCCCTCCATGATGAGATATCGCTCATTCCTCAGGAGCCTTACCTCTTTGATGGCTCAGTAATAGAGAACATAAGATATGGAAAGCCTTCAGCAACTGAAGAAGAAATTTTCGAGTTGTGCAAGCTTATTGGAGCGGACGAATTCATTGTTTCACTACCGGATGGCTACCATACAGAAATGATTCAGGGTGGCAAGAACGTTAGTTCGGGTCAGAAGCAGATGATAACTATTGCAAGAACCATGCTGGCTGATCCAAAGATTCTCATTCTTGACGAAGCCACTAGCCGTTTGGACGCGTATAGCGAGTCTCTAGTGCAGGATGCACAGGCTAAGCTGTTCTCTGGCAGAACCACGGTGGTTATCGCACATCGTCTAACAACTATTGCGAATGCTTCCAGGATTCTTGTCTTCGAAGATGGTGAAATCGTCGAGCGGGGGACGCACGAGGAGTTACTCGAACTTGGAGGTGTCTTCAAGAGATTGTATGATACATATTATGCTCATCAGGGCATCGAAGAATTATCGGAGAGTATCGCAAGCACAGCTGCTGAAGAGGTCTCGAGTTGCTCAGAGAAGGTAAGAGCTGCGGTTGCAGAATCAGGGGGAGCTAATCCTGGCGCCGGTAGAGATGGGAAGTAGAAACCCTAGAGATTGTCTATCATTGCAAAAGCTAGCAGAAGTGCGGATCCAAGGAGAGAATATCCCAGTATTCCTGTAACTGGATTTACCAGCAAGACCGTGAGTGTACTAGAACCCGACTGCATTCCGAAATGGACGGCAGCGAAACATGTACCTACGAATATGAGAAGCAAGGGCCTAATGAATTGTCCTCTTCGGAAAATCCAGGAAATATATCCGAGTGTAAGAATAAGAAGAGCGCTCATAGCAAACAGCGGATAAGCTGCGACTATGGATGTAAGACCCGTGTTTACCCCCATCCCAAATAAGAGCAAAATACCCGGTATGGGACATAGAATGGAACATAATATCAGTATGTACTTGAGAGTAGGGTTTGAAAGGAATCCTAATACTTCGTTCGACTGCCGAAGATAGCTAATTACGCTTCCTACCCAAGGCAAAATACCGACAGCTGCTACTGTATAGTATACAGCTTTCCCAATTTCGGTGGGTGCGCTATCTTGTACTACCAGAAACACTGCTTCGGATATCCCAAGTATGCAGAGGGCAAAAGCGCATGAGGTGTTCATGATGCTGTATCGATCTCCGAAAGCTATGCCTCCTCTCACGAACTCTGTGATACTTATCGCTCCTATGACAAGCGGTGTTGCAACGAGTAGAATCCTTCCAATGGTTGAAAGAATCTGGATGGAATTCGTCCAGAACAGGAAGATTGATGCACCTGAGGCCGCGATTCCATACAAAAGTGGGACTAAGGCAAAATACATTTGTTCTGATGGTTTGTTGATTTCACCATTTTCCAAACTACCTCCTCTCCTTGTGCTATTTGAATTTCTTTTGCTAGCTTGTTACAACAAGCTGATTCCATGATATGTTATTTACTAATCGCGGAAACCGTTTCTGTGTTTCGGTTTTTGTTTTCTCAACTATTCGGTTTGCAATTGACTCGCCAGTATAGACACTCGTACGCTTTGCTATGCAATGCAGCAAATTCCCAAAGCCTTCACTGATTGTATCTGCTGATACTTCTCGTTTCACAACAGCTGCATTCAGTTGATTTTTGATTTCGACATCAGCTTGGTTTTCAAGATAGACGAGTCGCAACCAAGGATAGGTTTGGATGAGGTGTCTTTGCGATTTTCTGAAAAGAGCTGCAGCTGCCTTGTGACCGATGAGTTTTGCGCAGCTCAAAAGAACCGTCTCGAGCACATTCTTATAGAGAACAAGAATACTCTGAACTTCTGGTACTGGTTCCACTGCGTGCTTTTCGGCAAGCATGGCAATCTCTTCAAGAAAACGTTTCATATCTTTGGTTTTTACTCTCTCAGCTGCTATAGCTAATGAGGTCTCACCATCTAGTTCACCTAGTGCTTTCATAGTTTCCTCTGATACACCCTCGATTTGGTGGGATTGTTGGTGAAGGAATGTTGTCTGGTAGATATCATCAGGCGTCACGGGATGTGTGACTTCTATTGCCTTGTCCCAGTAGGCTTTCGAAGCGAGATCGATGGCTAAGCTCATGGGGACTTCAAGAAAATCTGCTGCGTCTCGGACTGAGCATCGTTTAGGAATGAGATTGAGGAAAGACCTGACTTCCGCTTTTCCTGTATAAAGCTCCCAGTTGCGTTTAACCTGTAGTATGCTATCTTCTTGAATCCTGTCGCGTATGAATTCCTCCAGAACTACTTTCTCGAATCTGCTGTATACGGCTAGGTCCATGTCTACCCAACGCAGGATGTTGAATTGCTCTTCGAACTTCTGCACTACTCTTCTGAGTTTTTCTCTCAACTGAGCACTTTCCCTGTCGACTGAAAGAGCCCCCAACACCCAATCTCCAAACTCGATTACTATTCGATGGTCTGTTCCTTCGAAGGCTCTAGCTCTTGATCTGACATTTCCTGTGGCCTCGTCCAAAAAGGAGGTCATTGCAGAGAGAAATGATGAAATGAGGTCAGGATCGAAAATTGGCTCCTTGAAGTCCTTGTGGTACATGCATATGCCTGTTTCTCGTTTTATGATGTATAACGAGTTGACGTTCATGTTCCAACTCCCTTATCTGTAGTGTTCAGCATTCTCTGGATTCTGGAGAGCGAAGGGTCAAGAAACCAAACCAATTCTTTAGTGCGTTTATGTGGCGGTGGTTGAATCTAACTCTCTTTCCTCATAGGATTCTCGTTTTTATCGTTTTTAAACGATATTTGTTCTTATTCTGAGCGTGTGTTCATTCAAATAGTGCTATAAGTGGAAATCTAGGCTTTGGGCTTATGTCCTCTGATGAAATTGTAACTGAGTGTCCTGCGTGCAAGAAAGAAAGCATGACAGTTAAGTCAATGGTGTATCCTATCCCATATTTTAACGAATTGATCATTTTTGTGATGAAATGCTCTGAATGTAAATTCACCCAAAAGGACATTTTCTCTGTGGAACAACGCCCTCCGGTGCGCTGGGAACTGTTGGTTGACGATGTTGATTTGCTGAAAACACGTGTCATTCGGTCCGGTTCGGGAACCATGAGATTGCCTGATTTTGGTATAGATGTTGAACCAGGACCAGCCGCAGAAGCCTTCATCTCAAACGTAGAGGGGGTAGTTCAGAGGATGCATGACGTTACAGGTATCGCAATGCGAAGTGCTGATACCGAAGAGCAACAAGAGCGCGGGAAAGAAATTATGGAAAAATTGAAAGAAGCTATGGAAGGAAATCTCGCCTTCACGTTGGTTATTGAGGACCCAGCAGGTGTAAGCGCCATTCTTCCTGATGACATGAGCAAAGTCAATCGCACTGAGCTTTCTGAGGAAGAAGCTTCTGAGCTTCGGGGTGCGCCCTTCTGGCTGGACAACATCAGGGACGAATACGCAAAGGTTGTTGAAACGCACGGTTCAGCGACATGAGCTCATCTTGGACTTCCCAGAGGTCAGACCGGTCTTCTGAAAACCACGCCGTGATGACTCTCGGAACGGCACGCCCACCGGCCTGCTCGTAGTTCCAGAGATTGCGAAGAATACGTTCCCGGTGCTGAGGTGGATCTAAAGCGCTAACAGACCCGTGCATGATGGCACCGATTCGGGCAAAACGGCAATGGACAGGATTGTCGGCTTCCACCAGGAACCGTGTCAGGATGACGGTCTCCTTGTCGAACGTGTCGCAGAACTCTGCAACCCTCACAGCAAGCAGCCAGTCAAGAGAAGGGTCGCCCATGACCCCGTTCCTGACGTAGTCCCACTCCAAGCGCTCTAAGTCCTTTGTTAGCAGCTGTTCGTTGAAGCGGTTAGGAATCGGCACCCAGTGCCTGATGTGATACCGTGTCATCGATTCGGCCAGGTAACAGTGGCTGTAGCGCCACCGGCCCCCATAGACCGCTGTGAACAGATAACCACGTACGCTAGTAGGAAGTGCCCCAATCTTAGTAATATTCCCGCGGCCATGCACTTTCTTTTTTGAAATCAAGTGTGATTTTTGTTCCTGAATAGACAGATTTCCCTGCGAATGAATATACTCCAAAGCTTATCGTGTTTGGGCTTCGCTTTTGTATCAGGGTTCAGGAGGGTGTGTTTTTCGTACTCACATGGGCGACAGAAGAGAATCAGTTTAGAATTGCCGAATAGCTATAGGATTGAAATTGAGCGAAACAAGTGTCGCACAGCCAACAACATTGGTGGACCGGACGAGAATCGAACTCGTGTCCTTCTGGATGCAAACCAGACGATCTACCGCTGATCTACCGGCCCACTATTGGGTTGAGCGACGCCTTAAGATACGTCTTCTGTCGTACAGAGTCTTTTCCATCAGCATTGGCTTAAAAGTATTAGTCTAGCGGGTTTGTACCAAGAATAGCATATAAAGCATAATCCTGGGCAATTCGACAATTTCGAGCGTAGAAGAAATTTGGAATCTTCAGCTAATCAACCAATAAATTGCTCAGATGGACTTTCAAAGTCTTTGTGCATCCCGGCCATGAAAACCGAAATGCTGATGACAGACAGTTCCTAGTAGCTAGACCACAGGAGGGTACGTCCTACCTATGCCGAAAGAACCAACCAAGGGAACTGTTCAAACGATTACGAAACGATATGGGAACCAAAACCCCACCAGTTCCAGGGAAGAGGGAACCTGGCATCAAATCCACCAGCTTCCCGGCCTCAATATGGACTCAACAACTTTGGAATTCATTATCATACCAACGCAATCTCAGCTCATGACCCTGTGCGAGTATCTTCTATGGGAGAGAATATATGATGAGTGAAGATGCAGGCTCAGATGACCTCAGCGAGTTCATGGCCCCAAGGAAATCTGAGGAGGAAAATCCGTACGTACTCAGAGTCATGACTGGAAAGGCGATTATTGTCGATCTTGACTGGTATCCCGAAATGCACGAAGACTATGAAGAACTGGAAGAGCTAGAGGAAGAACAGGCGCTCTGGCAGATGTTCGTCTTCAAGTGCATGGACGAGATTAAGTTTCTTGATGCTGATGCACAGTACGAGGAGCTGACCTGGAGTGAGAATTTGATTGACTGCTCCTTGCTTCTCGTACCCACTGCCATCCACAGGATTCAGGGACCAATCGGGCTGTACCCACGATTCTGGGGCTACATATGCAAACAAACCCCGGGAGACCCCTCAGTTACTGCCTTGAAGGCAACGATATCATTACCTGCAGATCTCTCAGGGATCGTAGAGAAAAGCCCAGATATCACGTTCGGATATACTGCAAATCCTCTGAATGATAAGAAGGTGCTCATGCTCTCTACGACGTACTGGGGGCTTAAGGAATTCGAGAAAGCTGGTGAGGAACGGCACGCACATAAGTTCGGGGCGACTGAGGTCCTCATGGGGCACCGCTCGGAGGAGTGCCCTCATTAATCTCCCCATTTCCCATACCGCTCTCGAATAATCCTGATACGGGCTGTATGACCGGGATGATGCTTCTTCATAGATATCCCCCTGTGCTTTGCTGACAATTCTCGCATGATTTCGCTTTCGCTGAAAACGAGTCTGTCAAAATCTGTTTGACCCGGGTCAAATTTCAGTACGATTCGCCGTCCTTTCAGTACTACTTCTAGGGTATCGATGAGCTCTCCCACTTGCTTATCTGTCAGTCCTTCTCTAATGCCAATGTTCTTGCCACCCAAGAGCCGCCAGCTACTTGGAGACAGCTCCACGGCCCAACAGGCATCATGATCTAGATTCGGGTCTTTGGCAAGGGGACATAGCGCCTTATTGTGATAGATGGTGATTTGCTCTGGTTGCAGGTCTTCCACAGCATCATCGATGAGGGGGGAGAGCGACGGTCTCAGGGCCCTTGAGGTGCTCACCATGTAGCTTTCTAGGAATCCATACTCTTCTCCGAAGTCAATGTCTGGTTCTATCCGAGAATAATCATGGAGCGTGTTCCATGTCAGGTGGAGTTTCCCTATCCGCAATGGCCTTCCCGCTGTCCATGGCCACCTGAGCAACCTCAGAACATCAACGGTATTTTTGAGTAGGAGTGTCTGAAGGGATGTTTCGCCTTCACTGTCTAAGAACTTGACCGCACAACGTTCACCATACTTACGCAGCTGCACCTTCACCGATTGTACCTGCACGAGCTTCTCGGACAAGTCGCGAATAGTGCTCCGGAAACTAGTCTCGAAACCTGAAGGAAACGGAATGTCTGGGACCGAAACACCTTCTGGGGGCTTCCTTGGGTTGATGCCAAAACCTTGCAGAGTGATGTCAGCTGAGCTCCGACGCAGGACATAGTCACACGTACCCACGAATGTCCCACCCGAAGGACCGCCAGTCTGCCTCCAGATCCACCACTCGGGGCTCTTCTCTGCATTCGAATTCGGGTTCCTCTTCCTTCTGAGAATATATGTCTCCACGTCCTTGAAGCGATGGAATCGTTTTGCAGCTTGACGTACCAAGTCTAGTCGCTGGACATCCCAGTCAAACCCTTCCTTGGTCTCACGAGTCGGGAATAACCCGAATGCGATTCCCGCTGCCGTACTCGGATCCAGTACAGCACGCCACTCATACTCTTCTCCATATGATGATAGGATCATTACGAAGCGGATATGGGCAATCTCTACCTGGTCTTGTGTTGGGCATGGTTTCTGCTGGAGCCGCCAAGGTTTGGTTTTCAATTTCTGTGGTTCATGGTATATCCGTGGATAATTGATGACACCGACATACAACGGCTGAAAGGCCTTGCCTCCTCCAGCGCCGTCAGGTCGGATTCGCACGCGTTCAAGCAGGGAAGGCGCACTGTCTGGAGGAGTCCCCAGTACGGACCGTTCAAAGGTGGTTACGTCCCGGGGAATCGAGTATTCTGAAAGCATTTGTTCGTACTCTTGAAGAATACACTGGAATCCGTGCTTGGCGTCCATCTTCTGGGTCGGGTGCAGGTCAACGAGCCAGGGGATTAAAGAGAGCCCAAGGGTTTCCATCCGGGCCCTGACCGAGGCATCAGGCACCACCTCGGCAAAGCTATTTCTATGGGAGACTTCTCCCATGTCCCTGTTATCGAATCTTTTCGACCACTCCATAAGCAGGGGAACGAGGGTTGATTCTATTGAGAAGCCTGTCTTCCGCTGCCTGACTATGACTCTAATATCGTCATACATCGGTGTTTTTGTGGGATAAGGCAAGAACCACTCCCCGGGAAGGACTTCATCCCGCGGGGCCACAGGCAGGTTCCAGATAATCTCGTTGACAATACCTCGCAGGGGAGACGAGTCATAGAACGGGAGCAGTGAGCGTTTGGAATAAGGGGTTGACATTTCTGCTGCTGGTACAGGTGAGTCAAACCAGAAGATGGTGGCTGAGTCCGAAGTTGGGAGCTGTGAAAGTATGATTCTGAGGAGTGGATTCAGTCGCCATCGGTAGGGCCCCGGTGTTGCGTATCGGATTGTATCCATCCCGGAGACTACGATCAAGCAGTTTTCTTGCGGGAGCGATTCCAATCGTTTTCCTACCGCTTCAGCGGTACCATTGCGGAAGATGAACGAATCAATCTCGTCAAAAAGCCCCCTGAACGAAATCATATCAACAAGTTCCTGGACATCCTGCCGGTGGGTCCGCCGAGTGTCTTCTTCATCGGTTGAGTAGGGTCGGAGCAACAACCGGGCTTCACGAAGCTCCGGTTCTATGAAATCGCTGGCTAGGTCTATCCAAACAATCTTATCGTACTGGTGTTCTTCAGCTATTTGCTTGATTTCCTGTAGCCCATGATAGTGCTTCGCATGCCAGGCCGCTGATATACCAGAAGAGGTTGGTGATGCTGCTGATGTATAGAGCAGGAATCTCCTTCCGTCAGATTGTGCCAGCGCTAATGGATCGTATGAGGGTCGCCATGATGGTCTTATTGGCGGTTCGGTAGGGTCCACCGGCTGTTCTCTTTTATTCATGATGAGAGCAATCCGGGGCTTGTGTCCACGGACCTTTGGCTCAAGCACGAGCCTGCCGCCACTAGGAGGGTTCTTTACCACTTCTTCGTAGGCATTGATGATCAATCCACGGAGCATGTCTCGAAGCAGCCTGATATCCTCGGTCACGTCAACAAGTATTGTTCCCGTGAAGATGGCGGGCTCCTCCGCACATCCAGTCAATTCCTTGTATGTATCCCAAACTGCAGCTGTATAGGTGTCAATCTGTTTTTGTGTCCCTTCGTCCGGCATGGCCTGAATGAATGCTTCCCATTCCTCGTCATCCAGCGGCCTTCGACCGAAGCGGTAGTCTATAACCCGTTTGTATCTCTTTTTCTCTTCCTCTTGCTTTCTGAACGCATACTCAGGCGGGAGGGTACGCTCCACAAATGTGCGTTTTATGTCCACTTCAGAGTGGATGTCTTTGATACCTAGTGTTATACTAGGTCCCAGTTTTGTTTTCAAATCCAGTACCATAACCGGTCGGTAATGGGCTTGATTTCCCTGCTCAGATACTACCCGCCGCAAGAGGATCACATCCGCTTTTCCTTTACCTTTCTCTGTATCGAGAGGGGTCTCAAAACACACGAGATACCCGTCACTCCTTCCGTACGAATCACCCCGTGTAATCGCGTCACGGAGTGACCAGGGGCTGGTCAATTGACTGAACACAAACTCATGGACGCGTGACCCGGTCGTACTGGCCTTCTCCTCGAGGCGGGAATGGAGCCTAGCCATATCGTCCTCGCGGAACAGCGACTCATCTTCGACTAGTAACTCAAACTCTTCAATCGACTCATGAGTGATTCCCTTAGAGTATACCTCCTCAATCCAAGCGCGACAGATATCCGTGGACAGGGTCGGTTTCCTCTCCGTCTTGGACTCTGTGACCGTTTTTGGTGCTCCTTGACGGGTTTCATAGTGATACTCAACGTCTTCTTTCAGTTCCCTGAGTATGCTATCGGTTCCTCCTCTGAATCCGTTCTTTCCGATAAGGCATTCGGAGTATAAATAATCTAGATAGGGGCGGGCTCGTAGCTGGTAGAGGTTCCAGTAGCGGCCGGCGTCCCTTGGAGGTATATCGTAGATGAAGGCGTAGCCTGCGAAATAGTCGAGGTGGTGCCTGATTGAGTCGACTAGGTCAAGCGACGGAAGATCCGGATGGACGAGTGGAGTGCGAGGACCGTAGGAATCCGGAGGATATCCTGCTACACGGTATTTCTTCCTTTTTTCTCCGACTATCCGAGTTTTATAGCCAAACAGTTCAGGGTCGGGGAAGAGGTACCGGGTCATACCGAAATTGCGGAGCTGGGCACCGAGGACATTGAACCGCTGATTCAGCGGCCCAACTTTCGCGTGGGGGTTCCTGATACGTTTTACTTCTACATTTCCGTATGCTGCCGTGTTTTCCATGACCATCTTTAGGAGGTTCTTCCGGATGATCGACTCTGCTTTGAGGACGTACTTGTGGTCTCCTTCATCGTTTTCGACGGTCTGATAATAGACATCCTTTGCGGCTACCAAACTGTCACGCGAACTTCGATAGAGGTTCTCAGTATTTTTATTCTGGATGTTTCGCTGCAATTCAACAGCAGCAGAGAGACCTCTGCGTACCGCGAGTGAGACCACCTTGTTTGGGTGTTTAGGCATGACCTTTGGGGGTCGTCCACGACTTCTTGGCAACGGTGGTCTTGTTGAGGCTTATTTTCTTTTGTTTTTTGCGGGTATATATTTATTATAGTTAATTATTAAACTGGAACTAGGATGTCTTCAATGCGCCTAGATGATTATCAAATAATAAGATAATATTTCTCCTTAATAGGTTTAAATATGACTATACTGTATCAAAGTATGAGTTCATTACCTCGGGTGAAAACAATACGAGGAGTGAACTCAACTAACCCCGGAACAGGTTAGAGGTTTAAATAGGCGATACCCATGACACGCTCCCACGCCCCAGTGATTACGGTTAAAATCCCTATAGCATGGGATGAGATGACCAGCTCCAGTCGTCAGCGATTGGAGCAAATCACTGGAAGGGATTCGCGGATCATCCATGCGTTCTTTGGTATCATCGAAGAGAATGAAGGAGAGCTCCTTAGGGGTAAGGGCAAGAAGCGTATTGACGAAAACAAGCTTCATGCCATGACCATGACTGCCTTGCGGGTTGCTCATGGTGAGGAACAGAGACTGGAAGTTGAACATGACTTCAAGGAGCGGTTTCCCCGTATTTCTGCTAATGAGTTGTCCGAATGTCGGCGAATCGCTATTGCCAATTACGAGAGCTATTTGGCCCTGCGCGCCAAGAAGTGGAGGAAAGCCTCCCGACCTGCAGAGACCAACAGCGAAAAGCGGATACCTCGTATGATGTACATCCCTCGGAGAGCGAAACTCGTTGAGCATGACACAACGATTGCACGGCTGTGGCTGGATATCCGTGATTCCTTGGACTCAGTGCAAGAGGGCCGGAGGATTCATGATAGGCTCCGCATCCCCTTGAAGATCGCTCCCTTTCATCTTGAAGAACTGGCGAGAGGGAAGCCAAAGGCTGTACAGGTATTCGCCGACCGACATGGTAAGTGGTGGACTGGTATAATTGTTCGCCTTACTACTGTCGAAAAAAGAAAGGACGCTGAGCTACCGCCTGCTATCCTTGGGATTGACCTGGGTATCAATTGCGCGGCATGCACGACGCTGCTTACTCAGCACAAGGTATCCAAAACCCGTTATTTCAAGCAGAAAGAGAAACATCAGGTGTTTCTTCGATATGAGGAGCGAATAGCAGACCTTCAACATGACCTTGATACGAGAAGAAGCAATGGGAAGAACTGTGATGGGTTGATCCGTAAACTTAAGGAACTCAAGACAAAACGAGCCGATGCGGCTAAGACCTATGATCGGGCCCTGGTCAGCAATCTCCTGTCGTATATCGAAAAGCTAAGCCAACGGTATCAGCTCTATGTTGGTATCGGGAGGCTCAAGGGTATCCGGAATGCCGCCAGACGTGGAAATTACAAAGGCCCTACGTTCAGAGGCATGGTACACAGATGGAGCTTCTCGCGGATCACTGAGGGGCTCAAACACGGGCTCGAACAGCTCGGGTGGGAAGTGGAAGGCAAGGATAGCCGCTTCCATGCGGTACCCGAGAACTGGACCTCGATCATGTGCTGGAAGTGTGGCAACAAGGGAGTGCGCCCCAAGCAATCGTTGTTTGTATGCCACACGTGCGGCTTCCGCACCAATGCCGACCGCAATGGCTCCCTCAACATCGCACGTCGTTTACTTACACTCATTCCTTCACTTAAGGATGAGACCGGACTAGGGCGGTGGGCCACCCCCGAACGGGGGAACGGTTCAGCCCCGAAGGCTGCAAGGCGGACACGTTCCGCTAAGCAGAAGTCCTCACTCTCCAAACAAGGGACATCATCAGCCCCTGGAGAGTCCGCGGTTGTTCGCTTTGTCCAACTGGACCTGTCTGGTTTCGGCGACGAGACTGGGCGGAGCGATAATAACCCCGCCGTGGCAAAAGCTGTGGAAAACCTCGCTGCCCCCGGGCGTGATGTGCCTGGAACCGGGCAGGAGACAGAAGCCGAGACCGCAAGAGGGACTGTGTCCTGCTGATGGTGGTCAAAGTCCTTGCTTAGCCGGGGGTAGCGCCCTGGTGTAGTGGTGACACTGGGCAAGGAAAGGGTGGAACATAGGAGTTTCATCAGTTGGGTTCACTCACCCAACCGCGAAAACAGGTTATCCAGGAAGTCGCGTGTTCAAATCACGCTCGGTCCACCACTTTCCTTTTTTCGTCCATGTTTCAGTTCTCAAGGATTGCGTAGTTATGAGCTGTCAATAGGTCAGACTGTAACTTCTTTACAACTATTGAAAGGTGATTGAAATGAGTGAAGACATGAAGCTGATTTTCCGGAGTAACGTTACAGGCTCTGGGGTACCAGTTGTGCATTATCAGTGCGATTTTCTGGATAAAGGAGGTCATACGGACCCGACAAAAGGAGCGAAATGGATGCCCCAGGATACCACACCACTGTTGTTCTCCGCAGAGAAAGCCGCTGAGGAGCTTGGTTGCCAGCTAATGGTTGTCGATGTCAATGGGCTTGGATTCATGGAGAAACTGAAAGAGCGGCTGTCTGGAAACCCCATTCCACGGCTTGTGATTGGATCTCGTACAGTAACAGGATTTCCTACGAAGAAGGAAATCGTAAAGATATATCGAGAAGTCTGCAAGTAACGGTATCGCCCCCTCTCTTTGGAATGTCATCTCCGTTGGTAATCCAACATGTTGCTATTCGTTTCCTATGCCGAGTCACCTATAAGTGCGGGTTAGCCGGACAACCACGAGGGGGATATCAGTCCTCAGAGGTCACCACCAAAAAGGGCTCTTCTCCTCAGAGTCAGAAAGTATAATTGGAGTCTTTAGTTTGATAGAACAGTCACATGATTCTTTAGCCACAGGTGACAATACCATGAGTCCTGATACCAACAAGCCGAAAGCTGCCGTCTTCTGGGATGCTGAAAATGTTACTTCCGTACGAGACGAGCGCATAGCAGAAGGTTTCAAGAATTGGCTTGATGAGGTATACGACGCCGAAGTCAAATACGCATTTGCTGATTGGAACGGTCCGTATCAGGATGTGGGAAAGCGCCTGTATCGCATTGATTTTGATCTTATTCACGTTCCAGATGATTTGAAGGATAGTGCCGATTGTCAGATGGCCACCTATGTTGTGGACTGGCTCGTGCGCTCGCCTGAAACGGAATCGTTCATCTTGGTTTCATCAGATGCTGTGTTTGAGCCTCTGATGATTGCACTTCAGAAGCAAGGAAAGGACGTTGTTGTTGTCAGCAGTCCAATGATCACACGCCCCGAAACAGTGATTCGGTCAGATGAATACTTGGACATTGATTCGTTCCGTCCAGTTGCCTATGATTTAGAAGTAATCGGCGAGGAACACACAAAACAGCGTTCTCCCGAAGAACTACGAGCTATCGGCTTTAGGAGATTGCAGGAAACCATTGTCAGAATCAAAAAGCTGGGAAAGGCAACCTATCCCCGATATGTAGAAGCAGTAGTCAAGCATCTTAATCCAGAAATAGACATCACTCGATTGGGCTTCGACGACTGGGGACAGCTCATTTCACAGGCTCTCATTGAGGAGCTTGTTGTGAAAGAAGGAGAGAAACCATATGCAGAGCTGAAGCTTCGGAAGTCGGTTGCTAAGCTGACCGAGGATCAGACTGATACGCTAGATGCAACCTTCGAGAGATTTAGAGAGCTTGTAGAATCAATGGCCAGCCAAAGTGATTACATGGGCATGGAACGAGTTGTCCAAAAAGTCCGAAACGCTGGTATCGATTTCACAAAGCATGGCTACGATAAATTCGGTGATTTCGTGAGAGCAGCTGAAAGCCGCAATCTTGTACGCATAGAGCCTCAGGAAGGAAAACCTCCTGCAGTTAAACCAGTATATAGTGTGGAGCAAATGAAGAACTGGTACGAAAACAATGTCAAAGATTACTTTGGGTCGGGTGCGAAAGTTCCCCGTGATCGATATATCCAGCGAACTATCCAAATGCTCTACAAATATGATGTGAGTATCCATGAGATGGAGAAGTACTTGAAGGATAGCAACATTCAGCGTAAATATCAGCGCATCCTCAAAGCAAGTGGCCTGTCATTCATCCCACCGTATGAGCAGATAATAGTGAGCATACTATTTGGCAAGGGCTGGAGTTGTGAGGACGTTATTGATGTCGTCAACTCAGAATTGGAACCGCTAGGATACGCTGTTGAGTGTCCCTAGGAAACATTCATAACTCTCGTTTAGTTTCATAATTGTATTAGTTCGTTTTAGAACAGAAGATGTCAGGGCCCGCGGAGCGAATAAGAGAAAGTAGGTTCCAACGGAGGCATCAAGCTTCCGCGGAGGTATTCGCGTGGTTAGGAGGGGAGATATGATTCTGCTCCGCATTGGGCCCCGTATGACCTAACAGAGAAATTTGATATAAGACACACGTTGCCGGAAACGAAAGAATCTGATTTCCTAGTTCCACGTGACCAAGCAATAAGGCATATCATCTGAGAGAAGGGTTTTGACTCAAATCAATAACCCCATTCCTGACCCAATCTTTGTCTGTACCAACGCCTGCCTTTCTTAGTCAATGTATATTGATTCCCAGAATTCCTAATGAGCCCCCTGTCTTCCATAGTTTGGAGAGCACCAAACAGGCTATCTTCTGAAGCATTTGTGGCGTTCACTAGGCTGGAGAAGTCCATTGAGCCGTTGCGCTTGAGACGCTGAGCGATTTCGAACTTCCCTACCGATCTGGTTTCCTTACGGACGATGATATGACCGCAGTTGGTACAAAGAAGTTCACCCTTTCTTGAATCGTGAGCGACTTCTTTGCATCCGCAGATTGGGCAGGTTGCCTTGCTAAATCTTAGGCCTCGTTTATCTGCCATCTTTGGAACCAATTGTTTCACGTTTGGTTCCCTTGATAAAATTAGTGGATGCACACTATTTGCCGATATCTGTTTTTGTCAGCTTTCTGAAGAACGACTCATAGTCTATTTCGGAAGCCACTCTGTATCCTGGCCGAACCTTCTGATTTTCATCATCAAGCTGGGCGAAATCCAATTTTTCCAATTCACGCAAATCGGATTTTACACTGCGGAGCGACTTCTTCCTGAATTTCTTCACGCGTTGTATCGATACCCATCCCCCCTCTTGATAGGTAAGCGTCAGAACGACAAGAAGAGTGGCTGCCAGACGGTCGGGCAAATGTCCTTCAGTTATGGGAACTTCGATGTTCTCCTTTATGTCAATGTAGAAGACGTGATGGATTGGGTCGTGCTTAATCTGCAAACCAAGTTTCGTTAGTTGTCGTTCCAGCTGACCAAGCTTCTTGAATAGAATGCTTCTGCCAGTCTCGTCGGGAAGTCCCATGCCATCCAGCATGTCTTGTACACCAGCTCCTTTGGGAACACCTGGTTGCGTGAGAAGTCTCATCAGGACCGCGAACTCATTCACCGTTCTTCTATCTCCGTTTTTCTTACTTTCTCGCCATCGTACCCTAGAAGACCCCTTGATATCAAAAGAACTACGTAGAGAAATCTCCTGAGGAATTCATCCATGTTTGGGCTAGCAAGCAGCTCCTGTAAGCCAATTGGTTGATTTTCCGGGATTTTCTTCAGAAACTGGTTCAAATCTTCAATAGTTACTGAGTCTTCCATTTCCATTTTCTTGTCTTCTGGTTCTGTAATTGAAGGTACTTGCTCTTCCTGTAGCATGCTTTCCTTCCTTGCTGCCATCATGTCTTGGATTCGCGAGAATGATTCCTGCATACAATCCACATCAAGCTGCGAATAAGTCACTGGCTGTCTGTATGAAATCAGCTTCGCCAGTTTCATCGGTTTGAGTATTTTTATTCGGTTTACATAAACCTCAGGCGAAGCAAGAATCCTAGCAAGCTCCTGGATTCTGGTTGTTTTGTTTTCAAGTAATGTATTCAGGGTTTCATCAACATCGATTTTTCGGGCAACAGCTGCTTCTAACTCTCGGAGACTTCTATAGGGCTTCTCTAGATTGATGGCTAGCGGATCTTGTTCGCCTATCTCTACTTGACTGGCTAATTTCTGAACTGTTTTTTCGAGTTCGTCTATACCGGCCATGTCTAAGCCACCTTCGGCTCATGGGATTTTAGAAATTCTGGCCCCTCAATGATAACGGATGGTTCTGTCCCCTTTGGGGATACGACTCCAATTCTCTTGTCTGCATGTTTCAGAAGATAAGTAGTTTTGGCTGGTGTGAAGAGAATGAACTGGCTACGCCTAGATGAGTCATAAAGAAGTTCACTGATCATCTCAGTATTGGTGGCATCAAGAAAGGTATCCACCTCATCTAAGGCATACACTGGACCTGGATTAAGGTCTTGAAGTGCCAGTATAAGGGCAAGAGCAATCAGAGAACGCTCACCACCAGATCCCGCACTCAGGCTTCTGAACTCTCCCTCCCTGATTCGAGTCTGAAAGGATACTCCGTAGTCCTCTCCGTCTTCGAGTGAGAACCTTACCTGACCAGCGAAAGAAACCGTTGAGAGAATGCTGTGGATTTTGCTTTCAATCTGCCGAAGCACATCTTTCATGCCTTCCTCATATTGAGCCCGAATAGCAGAAACTGTTTCTTCGGCTTCCTTCAAGTCAGATTTCGTTTCATGTACGCGAGCCTCCAGTGCATCAAGTCGTTTTCGTAGCTTCGATTCAGTATGAGCTACCGCCTCGGATACATCCTCATAATCATCAAGCCGATGTCGAGTCTTCACAAGCTCCTCGGTCACAGTTTCATAATCTCTTAGCACATCTGGCTTGACTGATTCGGTAAGCTGTTTCTTGGCTTCTTTGAGCTCATCTCTCATGTTTTGTAGATGTCTCTTACTCTGCATCGTCTCTAGTTTGCTATCTCTGATTTGAAGATTGAGCTCTACAAGCCTCTCCCCAACCTCCTGTTGCTTATCTCTTGCTTCCTTAAGAGATGTCATGGTTGTTTTGTGTTTTTGCTCTAGTTCGCTTTTTCTTGCTCTCATCGCTTCTACTTTTTCTAGGAGCCCGGTTGTTTCCCTTTCAGACTCTGCAATTTCGTCTTTCAGCTGTTCTATACTCTCGGAATAGATGTTCCTATCATGATTCAGCTGCTCAAGTTCCTTTTGTAGCCCATCTGCTTTGTGTTGAGCTCGTTTCAATCTTGCATGGATGTCATTGATTTCCTTTCTTGTCCTTCTTCTCTTGCTTCTAAGAGCTGAACGCTGCGCCATCAGATTGCTCCGACCCGGAGGCTGGTTCAATTCAAGCTCCTTCAGTTCTCTCTCACTTTCTTTCAGGTCTGTTTGTATTTCGGCTTTTTCTTCTTCTACTGCCGCTATCCTTTCTTCGAGATCCTGGATATTCTCTCTCAGTTCATTCCGCTTTTCCCAGGTATTTCCCCACATGTGGACCTGCTCTATGAAGTCTACAATTTGGTCTCTTTGTTTCTTGAGTTCCTCGGACTCTTGTTCAAGCTGGACAAGCTTAGCATCCTTCTCTTGCAGTTCATCACGTAACAACTCTAATCGATCTTTCAACGGTGCCGTTGAAAGCAAACCTCTGTTCTCTTTTCGGGGGTAACTGATAACAGCATCAGTTTCAACATCGAAGAAACTGCCGTTCTGCGATACTGCTCCTACTTTCTGCTGAGATGCAACTTCTGATGCTGATTCCATATCACGGGTTACTGCGTAGCTACCGAATGCTCTACGGAATCTCCACAGCATATCATCAGATAGTCCAAGAAGTTCCCAGAGTTCTCCAAGTACCTGATCCGTACCATCAAATTCTATCTCAATAAGATCCTCTTGATTTTCAATATGTATGAGAGGAGCTGGTGCATTTGATTGCTCCCGGATTTTCTGTAGAAGCTGATAATCAGTTCGTTCTTCCACAATGAACGCAAATGGCATATCTCCATGAAGAACCGAATCGAGTATTGTTGAAAACTCCTCTTCTGGTCGCAGGATTTCTATTATCGGACCAAAAACCTTCTCCAAACCATGTTTCTCAACGGATTGCTTGAATCTCCTGATAGAAGCTGGTATCCTCGCCGAGAACTCTGCAAGCTGAGTTTCTATACCATCAATCTCTTTCCGGATTGTGGCTGATTTGCTTCTAGTTTCAAACTGTTTCTCCTTGAGCTGATTGATTCTTGCTTCGATTAATCTTCTTTCCTTCCGAAGCCCCTCTTCATCTGTTTTCTCAAGCTTCGCCCATACTTCTTTCCATTTCTTCTCAATGCTATCCAATTCTGCTTTCTCAACTTGTAGGCGTTCCATTAGACTCCTTGAGAGAACGTCCTTACCTTTGAGTTCAGTTTTTAGCGTTTTATACTCTCCATGTACTCTTGCTCTCTTAGCATTCCATTCCGCGTATGCTGCCAATTTCTCTTCGATTTTATCTTGTTCAGATTCGATTTCATCGAGAGACTGTCGAAGCTCTTCTTCTCTGCTTTCATAGCTTTCAATGACGAGATTCTGATTGTCGAGCTGTTGTTCTACTGTATGCGCACGACTATTGCTTTTCTTGATTCGCTCTCTTAGTTCCTGAATCTCCTCAAGATTACTTTGGTTCTCCCCGTGGACCGCCTCCAATCGGTCCTCCTCTTGGTCAATTCGTGCTTCTAGTCTGGCCATCTCCATTTTCATATCATCTGTTTGCTCAGTCAAAGTACTTACTTTCTCGTCCAGACCTTCCTTTGTCTCCTTCATAATCTCTGACTGTTTAATCACCTTGCTTAGAGATGCATTCTTCTCTTCAAGGTCTCCTTGAAGTGACGCTATTTCTTCTTCCAAATGTTCAATTTTTGCCCAATTCAGCTCTTCCTGCAGTCTTCTCTTCTTCTTGAGCAAAACCCTCTTCTTTTCAAGCCTGTCGAGGTCATAACTAAGAAGATGGAGCTCATTTCGCACGGTTTCCGATTCACTCACTGCGGTCTCAAGTTTCTCTTTTGTTACTGATAGCCTTGAAACCTCTGCTTCAATTTTCTGTCGGAGCCTATTGAGCCCCGTTCCCTCTTCTATGAGCTTACGAACCTCAACGGGATTCATGTTTCGTAGAGCATTGATACGCTCCTGTGGCATGAACACCAAATTGCTGTCCACATCAATATCGAAAGAATCCACGAGCATTCTGAGTTCTGAGGCTTTCACACGTTTCCCATCGATGTATGCTCTAGGAACTCTCCCCCTCGAAATTTTCCGAGTGAGAGTTCGTTTCTCTTTTCCAGAATCAACAGTGATTTCAACCTGCGCTGTTCTCGCACCATGACGAATGAAGTCACTCCACTTACTGTATCTTTTCTCTCTTTGATTGGAGCCCAGAGCAAATTTCATGGCATGGAATATGGAGGTCTTCCCTGCCCCATTCGGTCCTACAACGACATTGAGTCCTGGATCAAGTTCTACCTCTCCCTCATAGAAGCTGAGGAAGTTCTTGATAGATACCGAATGAATTCTCACCTCATCAGACAATGCTTCTCAATGACCTCCTATCTTCCTAACACTCTGCTTAATCGATCGCGTGTTTTCTTAGCCCTCAGAAGTCTGGTTAGTCTGTCCTCTGCTTCTCCTTGAAGCAGGAACGGATACTTGTTCAGAAATTGTTGTTCATCAGCTGAAAGTGGCATGCCTTTGTTCAGGTTTTCAATCACTTCTTGAGTCCGTACGTAATTATCTCCCACGGCCATCAAGTAGAGCTGATCCAGCAAGGAGTTGGGGTAAACTTCTTCTACATCCTCTAGCTGGGGCCTATACCCCCCCTCAATCTCTTTGAAGACAGCTTCTACCATCTGCGGTTGTCCCACTGGCAAAATTCTTGCTGCTTCGATTTTTCCCTCAAGCGTCACAGGGGCTTCTTGATTTTCTTCGCCTGGTTTTCTCAGAAGGAAGTATCCCACCAGATGCCGCAAATCCGAATAGCTCCAGCCTTCCGTAGCCTCAGCCACCGACTTAGGATCCAGATCTTCACGTTCGGCAAGCGTTGCTTCTAGGAATCTGATTCTATCTTCGGTTGTTGTTCTCTCAAATGTGTATGTTCTGTCAACAGAAGCTCTGATTTTCTTGTCAAGACGCCGTGGCATTGTTGTGCTACCAATGAATACAACTCTGTCTTGTGCCCAGTCAATTCGCGATAGCTGAGCGTTCAGGAGCGCGGCCTTATTTGTGGTATCTTCAGCAAAAATTTCCAGTTGCTCCAGAAAAATCAGACTGGGTTTGTTTCGAGCTGCAAATTCGAACAGCGTTCTCAGTACTAAGGGAATGTTAGCTTCCTTTGACAGAGCCTGAGAAAGCCTGAGGCTCACAATATTGGCCTCGATATTTAGAGCCACATTCTCAGCGAAACCTAGGAAATCCGTTCCTTCTCTTCCAATCAATAGTGCGGAGCCGGAAAACACCTTCACTCTGCGATTCAGGTCTTTTCCGATTCTTTGGTATTCTTTCAAACTGGTAATGAAGTCCTGAGATTCTTGAACTACGCTATACTGGCGAATCCTTTCGGAATCCACTTCTTCGTTTGGTAGGAAATCAATGACTTCGCCAATATCTTCTGTGCTCATAATACATACCCGGCGCTAACTCTTTTTGAACTCTCTCGCTGTATACTTAATACCTTTGTAAATGGGTTGTCTTTTCGCGCCTTCTTTGCAGAACATGGTCACGAACAGAGCTATAACCATAGTAGCCATAAGCACATCTCATACTATTGGTGAATAGTGTAATGGAGAACCATGTAATGGAGAGCACTTCAGCTGACCTGCAAGATAAAGCGTGGCAGGTTATCACAACACTCGAGAGCCGAGGTCTTTTTGTCCACTCTACCGATCTTGATTTGCGGTATCGGCCAGCTGGTGACTCTTCAGTTCGCCCAAAAAGCAGGAGACTGCCACTAGTTGTAGGTGCATGTGTCCTGAATGCGTTGGTTCCTCGATCTGCGATGTTATTGGTAGGCGGGCATGGCGGTGGAAAAACCACACTCATCAAACTTCTTGGCCGTATGATGACGGGGAAAAGCCTAGACGAAATCGATGATGGGGTTTTGAGGGGCCATCCACAACTGACGGAAGAGAAGATGGTTGCTACGCTTCGACCCGGTCCTCTAATGAAAGATGGCATCGAAGAAGTAGTATGGCGGAAGTTCGTAACTGGCTTTTGGAAAATTCTTGATGAAATCAATCGATTGACTCCACATGCACAAAATATCTTGCTTTCAATGCTGGCGGAAGGCGAGCTCAAATATTATGATGAAATTAAGAAGTGCGAAGAATTCTGTTTGTATGCAACTATGAATCCTGCTGATTCAGGCACGTTCGAACTTTCTCCTCCTTTTCTTGACCGATTCGGGATTGCAGTACCGATTACAATGCCCACAGTAGATGATTTGGAATTGATACTCTCCACTAGGGATGAGAAGCTCTTCGGATATGATGAGCTTTGGCAGGTTCCCGCAGTTTTGACTGAAGAGAATCTTTTGACCATTTGGAACCTAGTTGACAAAGTCCCCGTTACCGAAGACGCCTCCGAGTTCATGAGGTCTCTCGTGCGTGAATTCGGTGCTTGCATTAGAGTTGATAAGAGTCAATCTGAAGAACTAACGGTTCAGTCTGGTTTGTGTGATGGATGCCACTTCAACACTTCGAAGAGTATATGCAATAACGTAATCATTCCTTTGAGTGTTCGAGCGGCGAAAGACTTGAACAGATATTCGAAAGCGGCTGCTTGGTTGGTTGGAGCAGGTGAGGTTAGTGTTGAACTGGTCAAATCAATAGCTCCACTGGTGTTTTGGCATCGCACAGAATATGTGCGAGACAAAGTTCAAGGGTCCCCGTACTACGGAGACCGTTTTGCTTTTACGAAACATCTTGTAGAACTTGCTGCAAATAGATTCGCTCAACGCCAACCGGCCATAGAATTACTTCACGATTTCAAGGAGGGAAGAGCAAGCGATTCTGCGGTTCGCCAAATTAAGGATATGGCACGAAGCGATCTTCTGGTGAAGATTGATTATGTGGAACTTGCTTCTGAATTGAACAAGTCCCGATACAAGAAGATGGTCCGCCGCATTGATTCAGCGATTTCCTCTGAAGATGTGGAAGAGCTTAGCAAAGTGCATGACAAGCTTCAGTCAGATACTGACTTTCCGAATCGAAGTAAATTGGTTGGGAGAGTAAGTGACGCCCTCCACCGACTGACGCTTTCGCAATACACTCTCACGTTCGAACAATGGAAAAACCTCTGGACAACTGTTAGTATGAAATTCCCCAAACTGACTCCCTTGCTGAAAGAGACACTGAAGGCCCCTAAGCGCAAAGTTGCACGAACAGACAACATGACTATGATCGTTTACACAACTGGTTCTTCTCCGGATTCATCGGTTTTCTTTGAGATTTCTGGTGGGCAGTCCGCCGTTGAACTCAAGGCGGAAGTAGAGGATATTCTTGCTGATAATAGGTGAGATTCATATTGTTTGACCGGCTGAAGGATAGGAATCGTATACAGAATCCCAGACAGCTGGCCAAGGAGGCTTGGGCACATGCTATAGATGATTTTTATCACCCCCCGCTTCCAGAACCCGTCATCGAGGAGAAAAGGGATGCATCCAGTTATTTCTATATTGACCCAGCTAATTGGACCGTTCATGTCAATCTCAAAGGAGTACCACCTAGCCTAAAGGCTGAAGCAGTCATGTCTTTTCTAAGATCTATTTGCCATCATGAAATTCAGCATTATTTGTTGTGTCCATATGATGGTGTCACTAATGGCATGATGTTTGCCAAAGCTCGGAAGCATGTTGATGATGCCAATGCTATGTTTGCATGCAATTTGTTTGCAGATTTGGTTGTGGATTCCGAATTGATGAATCGTTTTCCTGCTATTACAAAGAATCGAATAATTGAGTCAATTAGACATTCTTCTACTGTACGACGCTCGAATTCTAACCTTTGGCAACTCATTGTTGGCTGCTATCATCGTCACTGGGGGTTAGAGTTTCCTAAAGGAGTCTCTCTGGATAAGAACACAGCATCAGCAGCGAAAGAAATAACCTCTATTGCGGAGAAATATATGAAAACCGAAAAGCACTGGCCAACGGCAGCTGGTGAAATCGCACGGATTCTGGCTGACTGGTCGGATGAATCGGACAAGGATCTGCTCGAATCTGGTGAAGACTCTTCGGCTCAGGAAAATGGCTCCTCTGGTTCTTCGGCTAGAAGGGTAAGTATCCCTTCTGATGTAGATGTGATGATGGGAAGTCCTATTGAAATCAGAAACCGAGATCGAATGAAAAAGTGCGTTGATGAAAATCAGTCTGAGAGTGAAGAGACCAAAATGGGTGGACTAGCCAAACGGGTGGTTGAGAGAGGTGGCGATCTTGACGATTTGGAGGCTGTATATTTTCTCGCTGGGAAAGACCTTTCCAAAAGCAACTGGATTCGCTTCTGGTACCGTGCAGCGGTACATGGAATGTTGAGGATTGACGTAAAATCCAAATCGAACCAAGGTACCGTTCCGCTCAATCCTTTTATATGGCGAATAGGAGATCCTGTTGAGGAGCTAGATATCGTTCAATCTCTGCAAGCCTTTCCCGTCCTTATTCCCAATATGTCTACTCGTAGATGGCTGAGAACTGAGGTTTCGGGCTCTGGAGCTCCTGCGTCATTGCCAAATCTGCTAGTTGTGCTAGATTCAAGCGGTTCTATGCACTGGTCCATAGACCGTGGTATGCCCAAGGGACCGTTCCATATTGCTCTTCTTTCTGCCTTTGCGGCCATCGATTTTGCTTTCAAGAAGTCCAAGAAGGTTGCGGCTATCAACTTCTCGGAATCAGTAAAATCCTCGAGCCTGACAAGGGAACGTGCAAGAATTGAGAACATTCTGACGTCTTATCAGGGTGGTTCTACTATCGCACCGGTAGAAGAGATTCGCAACATCTGCAGATCGTCAGAAGGCAATCTTCTGGTGATCATGATGACTGATGCTGAAATTGCAAATTGGGATGGATTACTGAAAACAATCAAACGAATTTGTTCCAATGGCCATAGATTCTTCCTGTTTCATATCCGTTCTTCGAGATATTCAAGCGACGATTTGGATGCGGAATTATCCGAGGCTGGCGCTCAGGTCATCCCGCTAGATTCTGCTGAAGATCTTTTCGGACTGGTTGTACGCGAAACCAAAAGAATCTACGCTTCATAAGAGAACCTCAATTCATCTTGGCGTTATCGTTTTCTGCCCGGATTCTATCAGAAGGTTGCTTCTCCCATTATATCCTATGTTCTATTCATCATGTTGAGGTAGCAAGGATTCTGACGGGCTATGATTGGTTCTTTGTACCTTCTTCCCTTAGCTGTTGGATTTCCAACCATTCTTCAATACTTTCTGCTGAGGTTCCAGCAAGACTGCTCAGCTTGCTCCTTATTCTGAGTAGCCTTCGGATAAGAGAGCTGAAGCTTTCATAATCCTCTCGTATCTCATTTAGCTGCTTGTAGACATCATCTGTTACAGGTATGTTCTTTGCCATATGCCCATTACTTAGCTGATTCCCCGTATAAGTCCAAGCATGCAGCTGATGTTTCCCTTGGAACGGTCATCGTGCAGTTTTTCTCAAAAGTCGAAACCCAAACTTTTATCTCTAATGTGAAGTGGCATCGCCATGTGTCTGTAGGACCATCGAATGTCCTTAGAGGCGATTTGTGATGCCATACGAGATCCAATTCAAAGAGATACTGAATCCAGTCACAAAAATGAATGTTATCAGAGCTCCCGATATCGCCAAGGTTTGCAAGCCTGGGCAGTTTGTCATCATTCGGGTGAATGAAACAGGTGAACGGATTCCGCTTACCATTGCCGATTTCGACCGCGAGAAAGGTGATATTACCATTGTGTATCAAGAAGTCGGTAAATCAACGAAGCTACTTGGAACACTCGAAGTGGGTGATGAGGTTCTCGACGTAGTAGGGCCGCTTGGGAAAGCAACCCCAGCTGATAAACACTACGGAACTGTTGTTGTGGTAGGTGGAGGTTGTGGAAGTGCTATTGCGTATCCTGTTGCCCGAGCCTTTGAACAGGCTGGCAACTACATGATTACTATCAATGGCGCACGAAGTATGGATCTTCTGCTTTATCGTAAGGAAATGTACGACCTCAGCGATGAATTTTATGAAACGACAGACGATGGAAGCTGTGGACGCCACGGCTTTGTCACTACTGTCCTGAGCGATCTTATCGAAAAGGGTAGGCAGATTGATCTTGTGTTCGCTGTCGGTCCAGTTCCTATGATGAAATTCGTAAGCAAAACCACTGAAGCACAGGAGATACCAACTATTGTCAGCCTTAACAGCATCATGGTAGATGGCACCGGTATGTGTGGAGCCTGTCGTGTTTCAGTAGGTGGCGAGATGAAGTTTGCATGCGTGGATGGTCCAGAATTCGATGGCCACAAAGTTGATTTTGACGAGCTTATGGGCCGCCTAAACGCATACTGGGAAGAAGAGGCTATAGCCGACTCACGCTTTGAACATCAATATGGATAATTCGAATCTTGTCCCACTTGCCCAACTCTTGGTTAGATGCCCAGTTTTTCACTGGGAAGACAATTCCTTCCGAATTGTGAACTAACGATTCGAATGCATCCCTTTTCCAAGCCCTTGAATTGCAGTTTTGCGAATGATACTGCTTCAATATCAGGCGAGCAGAAGAGCGGCAAGTAAAGGTAAGAGTATTATCATCAGTATTGCGCATGGACACATAGACGGAGTTTCATGTGGTGGTCCCTGGTATGGCTCCTCTTCTTGAGGTTCTTCTTCTTCTGGCTCTTCGAATATGGGAGCTATGCTATAGTGGCTATCAGTTTCCGCTCCGCCGCTTCCTGGTGGGTCTCCTTTCTCATCTTTCGGTGAAGCCGATATTGATTCATCTAAACTTGATTGTGGTCTTTCTTGTTTTGCACCTGGCTGGAAACGAGCTGCTTTCCTATCTACGTAGAGTCGTCCACACGATGGGCATTCATTTTCTCCAGCTGGAACTGTGGCCCCACAATTCCTGCACGTACGTGAGTCTGGGGACATTTTGCGACCTCCACAATATTGGCACATCTACAAATATAAGGATGGTGAGGAAGCAAGAACACCTTCGCCACGTCTCGAAGGATTAATAATTCAATTTTTCATAATTTAGGCAGGTTGTAGATATAGTGCAGCTAGTTGGTGCAATTATAGCGTATGCGATTGCCATCTTTTGGATTGTTACAATAATATACGTCGCATTCCGCTATTGTACTGGTTGGAATAAGAAAGAAGAATATACACACCCTCCAAAAAGGCCTACAGATGGTTCTGATGGCATTTCTGCAGCACATGGAGCTGAGGTTTCCTATATGCCCGCCCGTCGGGGCGGAAGCAAAGGTGGTCTTCCAGTAAGTGGGTTGGGAAAATCTGGAAGAGGCAGACTTGGAGCGAAACAGGCTAAGGAAGACGAGTAGTTCATTTTTCCTGAAGCACATTTATTGTAATGTAATGAGGACAACGATCATCAGGGTCGGTAGGCCTGCTTCTTGAAGTTGTAGACCCAGAATCATCATTATGTTGTTTCGTACTCTCCCTTCTTTCACACTGGATACAGACCGAAGATGCGATTCATTGAATGATTTGTGCAAGTGTTTGCATCAAATTTTTGGTTCTTTCCAACCCCCCGTTTCTTTCTCAAGATGCCGACCTATCCTTACAGCAAGTCTTTCTTCAGCGTGACCTGTGATGATTTGAAGACCAATTGGCAGGCCATCAGAAGAAATCCCGCCCCTAATGGTAACTGCCGGCAGCCCTACTAACGAGTATGGATGTGTGTAGCTAAGGAGTTCAAGTCCATTGAATGCATGTGTGTTTGGGTCTCCATGATTGAATGCTGGTTTTGCAGAGACCGGGCAGATAATCGCATCGTGCTTATCCATGAATTGCAGGATCTTGGTTCTATACGTATCCCATTTGATACTCCAAAAGAAGAATTCCAAACCAAGCATGGCTTGCTCACCCCTTGCTTTCTGGGATTTCCTCAGCCACTTGTCCGCCGAATCAAATATTTTTGTGGGATAGAGCTCAACGGGATTTTCCCAGTCATCTATTTTGGGTTCTGTCTCTTTATCGATATTCGCAGCAAATCTATTCAGCCCGCTTGATAGTTCCCTGAACTCCCGTGTACAGTCCGGATATCTATGAATGAGATCTATGTCTTTTTCTCCCAGCAGATTTGCCGCTTGGGATACCACCCGTCTCACCTCTGGATCTGCTTCAACAAAGCCATTATCAGCGTAATAGGCGATTCTAGACTTCTCAAAGTCAACTTCGTCCACCTTCTGATCCTTCATAGGAACACAGCGAGAATCCCAATTATCCGGTCCCATTATGATTGGAAGAACAAGCATTAAGTCCTTTGCGCTACGTGCCATTGGACCAATCTGCGTGGTATCTAAGAAGCCCAAGTAAGGTGGTATAGTTCCGGTGCGAGGGACTCGACCAAAGGTTGGTACCAGACTTGAGATTCCACAATATGAGGATGGCCATCGTATGCTTCCACCAGTATCAGAACCAATGCCTATGTAGGATCCACCTGCAGCAATCAGGGCAGCCTCGCCTCCACTACTGGAACCGACTGTTCTCTCCAAATCGTACGGATTATTCGTTCTTCCGTAGATTTTGTTTTGTGTCTCATATCCCGAGCAATATGCGGGACAGTTAGTCTTGCCAACAATAATGGCTCCAGCCTTCTTCAGCCTTTGAACAACCGTAGCATCAAAGGCCGGAACATACTCCTCTCTCCCCTTTATCCCCGCAGTCGTCGTCATGCCCTTTACTTCTATGTTGTCCTTTATTGTTATTGGCAGTCCGCAGAGTGGTCCAATCTTCTTTCCGTTCGATATCCGTTCATCTGCTTCTTGGGCTTGCAACAGAAGGTCTTCAGCATTGTACTGGACAAGAGCATTGATTCTAGGATTGATTTCTTCTATTCTGTGAAGGAGATTTGTCATGACCTCCTGTGCTGAAATCTCTTGGCTGTGAATCATGTTTAGAATGGAATGAGCGGGCAGGAAATACAATTTCGGCATATGATGGGTCTCTCCACTTGGTATGGGTTCTCCCTTTTCTGTGGCAGGATGCAGAATGACGGAATCGATTTGATTGTATTGGTACTAATGATGTAATCGAAACATTCCCGCTTCATTATCAGGCAAGTGGAATCAATGATGTTGACTTGGTTACACACGCCCAACAATGTGGTGAATGATAGCTTTTATATCTCCGCACACTAGGCCCGGCATAGTCCAATCTGAAACCAGCAAGGCGGTCAAAATGGGCAAGAGTAAGAAAAAGTCAAAGCAACCTACAGAGAAAGTACCGATGCCTGAACAAGATCCAAGCAGGAGACGTCGAAATTTCGATGAAGTTGCGCTTGGTTATACGAAAGAACAGGCTCTTGAAGAAGCCAAAAAATGTCTACAATGCAAAAACCCTCGATGCGTCAGTAACTGTCCTGTAGAAGTTCCTATAGACGAGTTCATAGCATTGATTCGGGAAGAAAAATTCATGGAGGCGGCTCAGAAGGTCAAATCAACAAACAGTCTCCCAGCCATTTGTGGAAGGGTATGTCCGCAAGAAAGTCAATGCGAATCTGGGTGCGTTTATGGCATTAAGAACGAACCCATTGCTATTGGTAGACTGGAGCGGTTTGTAGCTGATTATGCTCGCGAACAGGGGGAGGAAGTACCGGAGATAAAGGAAACGCGAGATGGCAAGGTAGCTGTCGTGGGTTCGGGACCTGCCAGTCTAACTTGTGCTGGAGATCTAGCCAAGCTGGGGTATGACGTTCAAATCCTTGAGGCATTGCATAAGCCTGGGGGCGTGCTAATGTATGGCATACCTGAGTTTAGGCTGCCCAAGGATGTTGTGAAATACGAGATTGAGCAACTGGAAAAGATGGGTGTTGACATACGCTGCAACTACGTTGTGGGTAAGATTAGAACTGTCAAGGAGCTCATGGAAGAAGATGGTTACGATGCTGTATTCCTTGGTACTGGGGCTGGCTCTCCTAATTTTCTAAAAATCCCTGGAATCAACCTGGTTGATGTGTTTTCAGCAAATGAATTCTTGACACGAGTCAACATGATGAAGGGCTACAAATTCCCTGAGTATGACACGCCAGTCCGAGTTGGAAATCGTGTTGCCGTTGTTGGGGGTGGAAACGTTGCTATGGATGCAGCACGAACCTCCTTGAGGTTGGGAGCAGCAGATGTCTATATCGTTTATCGACGATCACGAGAGCAGATGCCCGCTCGAGCTGAGGAAGTAGTACATGCGGAAGAAGAAGGCGTTCAGTTTAGGCTCTTGACAAATCCTGTTGAAATCATTGGTGATAACAGGAGCAGAGTTATCGGCATGAAATGTATCAAGATGAAGCTCGGCGAACCAGATGAATCTGGAAGAAAACGGCCAATCCCGATTGAGAAGTCTGAATTCATTTTCGATGTTGATACTGTCATTATTGCAATAGGCAATCGACCGAATCCGATTGTTGCCAATACCACTCCGGGCCTTGAAGTGACCAAGTGGGGTACTATTGTCATTGACGAAGAAACAAGGATGACTTCGGTTCCTGGTGTTTTTGCTGGTGGAGATATCGTTACAGGAGCTGCAACTGTAATCAGTGCTATGGGTGAGGGGCAAGCTGCAGCATGCGGCATCCACAATTACATCCAAAACGGGAAACAGGAACCCTCTGAAGAAGAGGAACCTGACGAATAACCACATCAGATTTGGATATCACGAAATCTGACCCGAGAATGTGTGGGCGCACTTCTCTCGGGTCTCTATTTTTTTCATCTCTGTACATTCGACATGTTGATTTTGTGCTTTTCATGACTAATGGAGCATTTGAAAGCCTTCATTAGGAATGCTTAATGTCCTAATCAACGGCAAGGTGAGACAACATGCAGAAAGAAGCCTTGACAACCGAGGAGATGCGCATCCTTGAACTCAATTGTGAATATCTGGGAATAGATCTTGGAACACTCATGCAGAATGCTGGAAGAGAGGTTGCACGTGAAATAGCTAAACGGATTGAGGTTCAAGGCCGCAAGATTCTGATTTTATCTGGAAGGGGTGGAAATGGGGGAGATGGTATGGTTGCTGCTCTTCATCTGCACGAAACTGGAGCACTTGTTGAAATATGTCTTCTCGGTTCTGAAGACCGAATTACAAGCAAGGATACCGAGGCTAATTGGAATATTGTAAAGAATTTGGATGGTATACACGTACAGGAACTGAAGACCGAATCCGCTGTTGCAAGCTGTTCCACAATGGACGAAGCGGATATCATCGTTGACGGGATGCTGGGGTTTGGTTTGGGCGGCAATGTTAGAGAACCTATCAAATCGGCAGTGAAGCGTGTCAATGCCTCTGACGCGGCAATTTTCTCAATTGACATTCCTACTGGTATTGATTCAGATACTGGAAAAGTGTGGGGTACAGCAGTAAAAGCTGGTACCACAATTACTATGCATGCACCGAAAGCTGGCCTGTTGAAGGCCAAGGAATATACTGGTGAGATTGTAATTGTCCCAATTGGTATGCCTCCTGAGGCAGCTCGGATATGTGGTCCCGGAGACCTTTCAGTGGTGGCTGGGAGAAGACCACCGCACTCTCACAAGGGCGACTATGGTCGGATTTTGGTTATTGGCGGCAGCGATGTGTTTTCTGGAGCGCCCGCACTATGTGGTTTGGGTGCACTGCGAACCGGGGCTGACTTGGTTGAGATTCTTGCTCCCAATCCTGTGGTACCTGCAATCAGATCCTACAGCCCAAGCATGATTGTACATGATTTGGGAACAGACGTCCTGTCAATTGAATCTACAGACAAAGCCACGAAACTTGCAGAGAAATGTGACGTAATAGCAATTGGCCCTGGTCTAGGGCTTCAGAAAGCTACGGCTTCAGCCGTTCGCAAGATACTTGAATCTATTACTGATATGGGGAAGAAGATTGTTGTTGATGCTGATGGCCTGAAAAGCATAGCTGGAGAGTTCACTTCTTTCAACGCACAAGATTCGGTGCTTACTCCGCACTGGGGTGAGCTGAGTGTTCTCCTTGAGAAAGAGCTCAACAATCCGAAAGATTTGGATAGCCGAATCAGCTATGCACTAGAAGCTGCCAGTCTGTACAACTCTGTAGTTCTCTTGAAAGGTCACATCGACGTAGTTGCGGAGCCAGGTGGACAATACAAGCTGAATAAGACTGGAACACCTGCTATGACGGTTGGCGGAACAGGAGATGTGCTCACAGGAATCACAGCTGCTTTTCTTGCAAGGCATGAGAATTCCTTTACATCTGCCTGCGCTTCTGCTTTTGTCTCTGGAGTAGCAGGCGAGAAGGCTTTCAATAACCTCGGATATCATATCCTTCCAACCGATTGCATAGAGCAAATACCAGCGGCTGTTCAGTCTTTTAGTCACTGATAACCGGCATAGATTCTAAGAATTCCTTCGCAAGTGCTTTGTTCTCTTCACTGACCGGTACCCACACAATTCCAACATCTGGCTGTCCGTAAAGCATTACGGATCCTACGGATGCTAGTACCGTTGCAGGAAAGCCCATAAGATCCTCTTCGCCTTCTATAAAGACGACTGATTTCCTATCATCATGGATGGCTGTATCTATTACAGACCAAGCTTCTGGATATAGCATTCCTGCAGGATTGTACGCATAGTAGTCCTTTTCCCCTGAAAATGATTTATCGAAGGGTCCACGTTTGGTCTTGCCATCAACAATAGATACGTCTGGCACGAACTCCTCTTCTAAAAGAGTTGCACTGGTTACGTCTCCAACTGCAATCACACATGCGGGCCCCTCTTTTTTGATTCGAGCTACTACTTCTTTTTCTGGCGTACAATCCGCAACATCATACACTGTTCCTTTTGGCGTTTTGAGGTCTTTGCGTGTTTCAAGATCTAGCTTCCTAGGTGGTTCTTGAGTTCCACGCAGGCGATGACCTTCGTGATCGATTTCACCTTTCCGTATTCTGGCCGACGAGAGCTTCTTGCCGTCGTCTGCTCTGACTGGTTTGAGGTACTCAATCTCATCCTTGATGCCTAGTTGGGTCTTCCTCAGATCGATTCCGCGTTTTTCCACGTCGGTGCAACAGGGTCCTATGTACATCATGAAAGTCGTTTTTCCTGGAATCTCAAGGAGCTCCTCATATCTGTGAATTTCTTTGACTTCTATTCTATCCGACAATTCTATTCTTTCGAGAAATTCGTTCAGCTTTTTTATCCGGTATGATGTTGGCTGAATAATCGGTGCGAGTTCAAGTTCATGTTCAATGAGTTCCCCTGTAGTAACCGCAGCCACAGGCTCGGGTTTCTGAGAGAGTCTTTCTAGAAGGATTTCGTGACCCAAATGGAGTCTATCAAAGAGATTAAGGGCCCATGTTCCAGACATTGGATTCTCACAGCATTTCAATTTCATCTCCAAGCTTTAAGTATATGTGTCTCTACCCGGTTTAGTAATCCGATGATGTGTTGAACACATGAGAATACTTGCGGTTGCTGATGTTCACTGCCCACGGTATCTTCACAAATTTGAGAAAAGCTTGGAACTACTAGAAGAACCGGATTTGTTCCTCATGGCAGGCGATATGATAGACCGCGGACGGATTTCTCAATATGACGTGGTTCTCAATACTATTGAGCGTCATTTCGGTGACAATTTCCCGATTGTGGCATGTTTTGGAAATGAAGAATATTTGGAGGTCAGAGAGGAGATATCAGATATTTTTGGGAAGCGAGTCTTGTTTCTCGATGATCAATCTGTGATTCTTGATATCGCGGGACTCAAATTCGGAATCGTTGGGACGCAGGGATCTCTTGATAAGCCAACAAGATGGCAGAAACGGAATCTTCCTCGAATCAAGCGAGTGTTCAACAGGAGGCCATCCCGTGTGGAACACCTTCTCAAGAAGCTAGCAGAGAAAGTTGATTATCGCATTCTACTCATGCACTATGCTCCCTGTCTTGAAACATGTGAGGGTGCTGATGACCGATCCTTTGGCGCCTTTGGAAGCAAGAAATTCTACAGCATGATTGAAGATGAAAAACCTGATTTGGTGATTCATGGCCACGTCCATGACGCAACAAGGCAGGAGGCAAGAATCAACCATACTCTCGTTCGAAATGTGGCAATTCCCGCTGCTAAAGGTGTGACTAGTCTAAAACTGTCTGTAAAAAAGAAACGGGAAAGGTGAAGGCCGAACGAGTGTCTTACTCGTGGCCTGTTACTCTCATCGTTGGCTCGAATTTGTAGCCATAAACGATGATTCCACCTGGTCCGTATTCAGTTATTTTTCGGAAACAAGCTCTGACTCGCATGCCGACATATACAGATTCAATGTCACAATTAACAATCTGTGCTGTCAATCTCGGCCCTTCATCTAGTTCAACTTGAGCTACAATGTAAGGCACTTGCCTTTTGAAGTCCTCCGGGGCCTGTCGGACCACAGAAAACGTGTGGATTTTTCCAAGACCCTTGAACTTGTAGGTCTCTAAATCACCTTTCCTTCTGCATTCCGGACAGACAGGTCTCGGAGGGAAGAAATGTCGGTCACATGTTTTGCAGTGATTTCCTTGTATCCTGTAGATTTCCTGTTGCTTACGCCAGACTTTTGCTACTCCGTGTTCTGCCATTTGTCATCATCTCCCCACGATATGTACTATCGAGGTCGCACCTGTTCCGCCGATGTTCACGGCTAGGCCGCGTTCAGTATCAGGCACCTGTCGTTTTCCAGCGTCACCTTTCACTTGGTGATATAGCTCCACAAGCTGCGCGACCCCTGTTGCTCCAACTGGATGGCCACGTGCTTTGAGGCCACCAGAGGGATTTACGGGGTATTCACCATCAATTTGAGTCAAACCTTTCTCTACTGCTTCACCGCCTTTACCTTTCTCCACGATGCCCACGTCTTCGGTGAGCATGATTTCACTAATTGTGAAGCTGTCGTGTAGTTCAAACACATCAATATCTTCTATCGAACATTTGGCCCGATCAAGGGCGGTCCCCGTTGATTCAACAACGGCGCCCATCGTGGTTATGTCTTCTCGTTCATGGAGGGCGAGAGTGTCGCTAGCCTGAGCTGAAGATTCGACGTAGATTGGAGTGTCAGTGAATTCTTTCGCCTTTTCTTCTGTGCACATTATTACACCGGCTGCCCCGTCTGTGATTGGGGATGAGTGGAGCAATCGTATTGGGTCGGCAAGATATCCTGAATTCATTACTACTTCTAATGGGAGCTCTCTTCTAAACTGGGCATATGGATTATCAACCGCATTCTTGTGGTTCTTTACGGCAACCAGGCTGAGTTGTTCATCTGTGGTTCCGTAATCCAACATGTGTTTTCTTGCCATAAAAGCATAAAGAGCAGGGAATGTTGCTCCTAGCATTCCTTCCCATTCCCAGTCTGATGCAACACTAATGGTCTTCATGGCTTCTGTCTGATTGACATCACTCATTTTCTCGCATCCAAGCACGAGAATAACGTCATGCTCACCAGATTTTATTGCCATGTACGCGTGACGAATCGCTGCTCCGCCACTTGCACATGCGGCTTCAACACTGTACGCAGGAATATCTCCGAGCCCTCCCATATCCACTGCCAGCGCTCCAAGATGCTCTTGACCAGTAAATCTTCCTGCACTCATATTTCCAATGGTGACTGCTTCTATATCTGCTCCCGCTACGCCGGCGTCGATAATCGCTGCCATACCGGCTTCCAAAGTAATGTCACGCAGATTCTTGTTCCACAGCTCACCAAACTTCGACATTCCTACGCCTGCAATCGCTACTTTTTTGCTCATGAATACTCCTCCTATTCAAGTGATTTTATCTTGCGCCGGTATTTGGCGTATATTGCGTAATTGACATACGTCTTCCGCGTAATATAATCGTCCACTGTTGGAACTTCCCCTCTTCGTTCAGTGATTTCCTCTTCGACCCGAATATCAAAGGCGTCGCTTCCTGCTCCGGATCCATATGAGACCATGAAAATCCGGTCATTGGGTTCAGCTATATCTAGAATGCGAGCCAGACCAATCATTGCTGAGCCTGAGTACGTATTCCCGATTTGACGAACCACTAAACTTTCCTCTAGCTTCTCCATAGGAACACCAAGTTTCCGTGCTACAGAAACTGGGAACTTTCCGTTTGGCATATGAAAAACAAAATGATCGTAGTCGTCGACGGTCGTACCAGTTTTTTCCCAAAGAAGATTGGCTCCTTCCATGACATGGCGGTAGTATGCTGGTTTTCCGGTAAATCGTGCACCATGACTAGGGTAGTCCTCACCTTCCCTGCGCCAGAAGTCAGGTGTATCAGTGGTGAATGATGCCGTGTCTTCAATGGTAGCAAGCACGTCTTTTTCTCCAATAAGATATGCTGCACCACCAGCAGCAGCAGAATACTCAAGCGCGTCTCCAGGTCGTCCTTGGGCAGTATCCGAACCTATGGCCAAGCCTATCTTGATCATATCGGATTTAACTAGTCCCATACATGTCTGGATTGCTGCTGTTCCAGCTTTGCACGCAAACTCAAAGTCTGCAGCTGTCATGTTGGGTGAACAACCAACCGCCTCTGCTACAATTGTGCCAGTTGGTTTGACTGCATAAGGATGTGATTCTGAACCAACATAGATCGCCCCGATATCTGTCGGGTCTACTCGACCGTGTTTGATTGCGTTTCTTGCTGCTTCAACAGAAATCGTTGCGACATCTTCGTCGGGACCCGGTAGCGATTTCTCATACACTCCAAGTCCACTCGCCATTTTCTCGCCGTCCTCACCCCATACTTCGGCAATGTCTTCAGTCTTAATCCGATAGCGTGGGATGTAGACGCCGTAACCTACGATACCTACCATAACACTTCTTATCTCCTATGTTAAATTCGGAAATTGCCGAAACTTAATACGTCAATATTCGAGTTAAACTGCTCGCCGAGCAGTTATATTTTAACGTTGTCATACCGAAACCTCCTCACCATCGTCTTTCAACGATTGAAAGATTCGACTTTGGTATGCTGTCGACATGTGTTATCCTGTAGAAACTCGTATTTATCACTAACGCCCTAGTAAAAGTTGCATAATGACGTATGCTGAAAGGTTTGCATTATCTCCCGTTGTTTTAGGGGAATACACTTCTCTTGTCCTCATTTGTCCGTGAAAATACCTTCAGTATTGATACTGAAGTTTAGTGCTTCATCTCTAGGTGCAACTGATGGAATTCCCAATTTCAATCCGATGTCATTCAAGACTTGTTGAACTCGCCTGCTAACCTTGCTTTTCCCAAGGTCTGAAAGCTGTGGTACATTGTTTCGTATTGATTCAATGAGAAGATCCGAAGTCCCCGAGCTATATTGGGTTGCTTTCTTTCTGGCCGAGGTCAATTCCTCTGGTAGACCAATAGAATCGGCGAGCTCCCGGAGTATCCTTTTTCGAGAGGGTTTATCACTGAGAGATACTTTGTAGTTCACTGGGGTTGCCAAGCCTAACTCTACGAAATTCGTTGACAGATATGGGAAGAATGCACGCCCACCTGCATTGGCGATGGCAAGCTCATCACGTTCTATGTTTCTCTTGTAAGTACTGGAAATATCTGCTTTCATTTCTTTGACAAGATTCTCTGGATTTTCCGGATCGTACATCTTAAGATACCTATGATATCCTGCAAACAATTCATCTGGTCCTTGTCCTGAAACCACAACTTCGTAGCCTTCTTCATTCGCCTTCAATGTAGCAAGAAAGAAGGGGATTGCAATCTCAACATCCATTTTGTCCGTGCTTTCAATAGAATAGATGATGCGAGGAAGGATTTTCCAGATGATTTCCTCGTTCAGGTCTACTTCCAAGTGCTTCATTTCAAGGATATCCGCGGCTCTGGATGCAGCATCTTCATCATGTGACTCTTCAGCCTTGGCGGTGATGAGGACAACATCATTTGCTACTTTTTCTGCCATAAATGCTGCTAACGAGCTGTCAATACCTCCTGAAAACAGAACCGCACAATTAAGAGATCTCAGCCGGTCAAATGATTTCTCGAGGGAGGTCCTGAGCTGGGCGATGATTTCGCTTTTGAAACAACCATGCAAATTGAGGTTTCGGTAGCGTCGTATTAGCTTTGAATGAGAAATCTCCTGATTCCAGTCAACCTGGAGAGTATGGGATGGCTCGATTCTATTGCATTCTACAAACCCTGCATTCCAAAGTCCTTTTCTCTCTGTGGAAAAAGCCACGATTCCGTCTTCTTTAGCATAGAAGACAGGTTTTGTGCCATCTACCGACCGGAAAACCCAGAGCCCATCTTCATTGATATAGACTGCTACAGTGCCAAAGAGAATCCGCAGCAGCGAAGATTCACCCCCAGAGGTTACTCGATTGAGATCTTCTGCACAGCCCTCTCTGATCTCTGGTGGGATTGTCTCAGGCAAATTGCTGTCGAGGACCATAATGGTATTATCATGAAAGCGGAGGTAGGGACTGTGTTTCTCCTTTTCTAGAATTGAAATCCCGATGATTTTGGATTCATTATTGGGCTCACTGGAAGGATCAATCTCCTTCAGGTGATCAGTAGTAAAGATATGACTATGAAATCTACCTCTGTGAGATATAGCAGAGGTTATTCTTTCGAGTTTTGATAATGCTACTGAATGGTCACCATCCAGTAATACTCCGTTGACTCCAGTCATTTTATTCGTGGCCACTCTCCGCAGAATACCTGCAGAAGCCGGAGCTGGTTAGAGATTCCTATTCTCCGCCCACGGGGACAGCTTGGAGCAAGACTTTCTTGACTCCGGGTATATTGTCCAACAAGTCTCTCATGTCACTGGAACTGATTTTCAGCTGCTTGGGTGTGAAATAGCATTCGTAGTAGCATTCATCCTCAGATTGACATATCCCACTTGTGAAGAGTATATCCTCAAGCCCCGCCTGTTCAAAAACCATGGTAAGCTCTTCCAAGAAACTCTTACTGAGTTTCTGGATCTCGAGGCGGAGATAGCTTACTTCGCTACTTTCTACCGGATAGAGTTTCACATTATGGTCTTTCATCACCAGTATTGCTAGTCCATAATCTTCGTTGATTTCTCCAACAAAATCAGAGGGTAGAGTTATGGTATCTCCGGTTTCAATTTTGAGTACCTTAGCATGGGTCATATCAGATTCGGACATTTGTCACATCAGCTCCGGGCAAAGGACACTACCAACCTCTTGCATTCTATTGGATTATATTTCTTGCGCCTTATAGTAGATTGGGTTGAAATTGCATTACCTGCTGAACCAACCCTTGATATCCGATACTATCTTAGGTTCTGGCTTGTGCAACTCGTGCAATCTCCATTCGGATTCAAGATTCTTGTTATATTCAAGAAAACCTAATGAGTCCTTATGCCGTTTTTCTTCTATTTGCTTGAAGATGCTTTCTAGCCAGACCTTCTTAGTAACGGGCATACCCTCTGAAGCTAAGTCAAAGAGTGTTGGATGCAAATCGAATATCAATGCTTTTTCACTTATGAATCTGAGAACCGCGTCTTGTACCTGCTCAGGTATTTCTTCTAAATCAGTAAAGAAATACGTAGCCAGCGATGTATTGGTGTACGTTTCAGGAATAGAAAGCACAAACTCGAACGATTTTGAAAGCTTGGAAAGGTATGTTGCTGAATCAAGGAAGATATTGATTCTCGGTTTTCCTTCGAAATCCTGGGAATCAGGAGGAGCTTCTTCCTCATCAATGCCTTGAGCTACCTCCATGAGTTCTTCTCCAAATTCGCGAAGTTCTTCTTCTTCAACTTCTTCCATATCATCGCTTTTGGAAATATTGGCTTGTTGAGCCTCCTCATCTGCATCAGGAGCTACCCGCTTTCGTTTATGCGGCGGTACATATCCCTCAAGTTCCATGAGATGATGAAAGATTAATGGAAGAAACAAATCATATAGGGTGTCACGGCTTTCATTGATGATTAGAATTGTCTCTTCGTTATCTACTGCTTGAACTAATGGGCTTTGGTACTCTTCGGTCTCATCGAAGAAGTTCAACAAGTGCTCTCTAGAGAAAGTCTCCTTGACTCGTTTCTCCCATTCTTCATAGACCTCTTTGACCTCTTGTTTTCTACGATCCTTGAGCAGGTTCATGAACTTACCTAGATACTTGACTCCCCTAGATACTGCAGTTGTCGGACTGACAAATACTGTCATGAGTCCTACAGCTTCGCCGGCATATTCACTTGCTTCTGTTTTCTTGATTTTCCCCATTACTTCCTCAGTGAGCGAAGGTGGTCCCAGTTTCTCATTCAGTACTTCAATCATGCCCGCGACGTTCTCAAAAGAGGCATCTCCTGGACCAATCTCTTCACCCACGGGAGACGCATCACTGAGAACCTCAGCAAATACATTTGGTCTCTTCGTCAGCCATGTGAGAGGTATCTTGTGTTGCTCGTACTCGTGCAACCATGTACGGTCTGAGGTTTTTGAGCCGAAATAGAGCTTTTTCGAGTCCGGAAATTCTCCATTAAACAGTTGAAGGAAGTTGTTGAACCCTTTTTCAGTTACTACTGTCGTTTCCCGTTCACTAGTTATGTCTAGAATGAAAACAGTCGCCCCTTCAGATTCACATCCATGTTTGGCCATGGCTAGCATGGTCTGTTCCGGTGAAAGATGAAGGTTGTCTACGTCGAGAAATGGTGTTTCATAATACGAGAATATACCTAATCTTCTCCAGGGTTGATTATCCAGCTTCTGTTTTATCGTACTGGAAAACCATTCATAACCCCGTTGATAGGCTCGGCTCCGACCATTTTCGCTGTTTCCTTCTGACATTCTATCAACTCACATCAGCGACGGGCTGAAAGTGTGTTATGTTCTTGATTCAAAGCAACTTGTGATAAAGCTATTGTGCTTTCTAATCACTTCTAACGGAGAATACTGCTACCACCAGACCAATTATGAGTAGTGATGCTATGAACAAAACCCTCCAGTCAATCAGTGGTGGTGCTGGATTATTAGGATCCTCTTGGTTGAGAATTGATGCTTCATCTAGAGTCGTTAGAGTGCGTGCAGCATAGGCCATATAGACAATATCACCTTCTTCTAGGCCTGGCACGGCTCCCCAGCTCCCATCCGCTGCCTGACAACCTGCTACGAATTCTGCAATAGCTGAAGTATCTTCAGGTATTGTGTCAAGGAGGTTTAGTGCCTGAATAGCGAAGTAGGTGCTGATCAAGTTAGTGTCGTTGGTTCCGACACCCTCTTGAAATCCACCTATGAATTCTCCTGAGGCGGATTCTATGATTTGTCTGTCCTTGATCCAATTTGCTATGCCTTGGAGATTATCCGTACCTTGAAACTCTCCTAAAATATCAAGGGCGAGAAGAGCTGCCGCTGTGGGAGTCACACCGACTGTTCTTGCACTGGGAGTTAGTGTAAATGCATCCCCTTGCCTACAGGATCGAATCCATTCAGTTGTCTTTGTTTTGTTCTGCAACCACTTGTCCATTGTGTCACCAGTAACCGAAGCTGCATGTTCCATGATCGAGAGGGCTCTGTAGGTGGAAAGCAAATCAGGCGAAGCGTCAGCTTGTGGACCAAAGCCTCCACTGGTTGATTGAGTTTTGTTGACATAAATGAGTGCAGCTGTGAAGTTGGTAGTTACATCCTCCATGCCTGGAATATCATTATGGTCATTGAGTATTTTCCACGTTTCTACAGCTCTGAACGTGGAGATGATTGACACCGGACCTGCGAGGTATGCTGCAAAGCCACCGTATCTATCATTGTCTTCATTACCTGATACCCATTGCACCTTTTGTGTGAAGTTCTTTGTTTTAACCAAATCGAATGGTGGGGGTCTTGAGGCCAAGTATCCTCCGTCAACATTTGGTGGCATATGATGCCTGAATACTATCGCTCCGAACGTACCTGCTATCCTAGAAGCACTGGCACCCGGAACTGTGAAGCCGCCTTCATCACCGTCATACATATCATCGAGGTATCGATTTGCGGTTTGCAGCCTCGTTGCTGGATTCGCTTGGGCTGGTTGAGCGATCATTGCTAGAAATAACAGAGTGAATGACACGGCTAATGCAAATATCTTAACCTTACTCATGGGTATATCACGGCCATGGAAATGCTGCAAACTGTGGTTTGCGTTGCTGTTTTGCATCGGACTCGGTGTCGGTAATTAAGCTTTCCCATCAACAACGATTGTACACTATCTCGGACCTTTTTCCATATGCCGTATGTAAGCGTATGCTGAATCTGCGGCAATGGCTCCGTGGCCTACAGCAACAGCAATTTGCTTCAGTGAATCGACAACATCTCCTGCTGCAAATACTCCTTTCACATTCGTCGCCATCTTGTCGGTCACGAGGATTTCTCCACTATCGTTGGTCTCCACCCCTATGTCTTGGGCGATTTCGCTGTTCGGGCTTGATCCAAGGGCAACGAAAGCCCCATTTACTTCAAGTGTCTCTTGTTCACCGGTTTCCACGTTCTCGATGAGAAGTTCTTCAAGAACCTGATTGCCTCTGAATTCCTTTACGATTGTGTCCCAGAGTATCTCAACATCAGAATTCATCAAGGCTCTTTCCATGGCATGTTCTGCTCTGAGTTCATCACGCCGATGAATCATGAATGTTTCTGATGTGATTTCTGATAGGTACACTGCTTCAGTAGCCGCAGTGTTTCCTCCACCAACGACTGCAACCTTTCGATCTCTGAAGAGAGGACCGTCGCAGGTAGCACAATATGATACTCCTCGCCCTGTGTATTCTTCTTCACCTGGTATACCAAGTGTTCTATGACCTCCGCCGGTTGCAATAACAATAGCATCTGCAGTATACTTTCCACGCTGGGTTTCAAGTATGAATTTGCGGCTGTTACCATCCTCAATTTCGATGTTATCGACCTCGGTGATTTCCTTGATTTTGGCACCGCATTCTCGAACCTGTTCCTTCATCCGTTCTGCCAATTCAATACCCTTAATCCAGACAAAGCCTGGATAGTTCTCGATACCCGGGCTCGTTGCCTGTGCACCACCTAGGACTTTGGCTTCCAATAAAAGTGTATCAAGACCGTATCTTCCACCGTATATGGCTGCGGTCATTCCAGCGGGTCCACCGCCTACAACTACGAATTCCCAGTCGCGTTTCTCTTCAGACATCCCAAAATGTTCTCCTAGAAATGTGTTGCTCTTGTTATTCCAGAAATACTGGCTATGTTTAATCTTTTCTTGTGACTATTGAAATTCTGTGCAAGTCTTCAGCATTCAGTCCCTTGTTGGGTAACAAATCAACGCGTTCTACCGGGGTCAGCAAATCATCAACTCGATTCATCGTAACTTCTCGAAGCGGTTCGTTACCTCTTTTCATCAAAAAAGCTGCTTTGCTGAATTTCTCTGGATCATATTCAAATGCTTGTGCAGGCCCAACAACAAACACTTGGTCTACCTTCTTCAGTTGCTCCCATGGCCATATTGAATTGTTGAATGATTCAATGATTACAACATCAGCTTTAGATTCTATTGCTTGAAAACAGCTTTCCACACAGCTCTCAAAATGTTGTTGCTCGTATTGTCTTACCTCTTTAAGAGAGGATATGGGTACAATTTCACAATTCTGGGTTAAAGATTCCATCGTATCGGATTTCATCACGGTTGTCCCATTTTCAATAAGCTCAGTAGCAGCAACTACGCTTGATTGTGGTTTTCCATCATTATCTTTGGTGAAACGCTGCAACACCAATACCGAATCCCATCCTGCCAATGCAAGAGAAGTAAATGGTAGATTCCCCGGTTTGTCGATGATTGCTGGAGCAAACATACGATGCACCGGATTTGTGACCGTGACAGGGAAACTGGATCCTAGTTCATCCCTCACACGTCGGGCATCTAGTGAGAACAACTCGCCTTGCTCAATACAATCTTTGGTGTGATCATGATGAAACCAGTAGCTATGACCACTTATTGGTTTGAAGTATTCTGGATTGATTCCTTGCTCCTGCAAGAACCGACCAAGTTGAATCGTGAATGTCGTCTTACCTGAACGAAACGGATTAACGCCGGAAATCAGTATTCTTGTGGTCACGGGCTATTCTCCTCGAAAAAAGAAAAAGTAGAGGTTGGAGCCCTGCTGGGCTCCTTGCTCTTCATTTCAATTAGCTTTGTACTAAACTATCACATCGGAGGCATGCCGCCCATGCCGCCCATGCCACCCATACCGCCCATGCCGCCCATGCCGCCAGCGCCTCCACCGGGTGGACCAGCGGGAGCCTCTGTGGCCTTGGCTGCGATGACATCGTCAATTCGCAGTATCATTTGGGCAGCTTCTGCTGCGGATCGAATGGCCTGATGCTTCACACGAGCAGGCTCGATAACGCCTTCTTTCTGCATATCAGATATCTCGCCTTTGAGTACGTTGACTCCTGCCCAGATACCTGCCTTGCCAGAATGTTCTTTGTTGAGGTCAGCGATGATATCGATTGGGTCATGACCGCCATTCTCGGCTAGAGTCTTTGGTACGACTCTGAGTGCCTCAGCGAATGCCTCGATAGCAAGCTGCTCACGACCGCCAACTTTCTTTGCGTAGGCTTCAAGTCTCTTGGATATCTCTGCTTCTGGAGCTCCACCGCCTCCGACATATGTACTGTCTTCAACGACGTTTCTCACAACACAGAGAGCATCGTGAAGGCCTCTCTCGGCCTCGTCTACAACATGCTCGGTACCACCACGAATGACAATGGAAACTGCCTTGGGGTCTTTGCATTCTCTGATGTAGACCAGCTTGTCGTCAGCAATCTTGACTTCCTCGACAATGCCAGCTTCACCTAACGCGTCTGCGTCAAGTTCATCCAAGCTACTAGCAACGTTTGCGCCTGTAGCTTTGGCAAGCTTCTCTAGAGTGCTCTTCTTGGCTCTGCGAATCGCCAAGACGCCTGCCTTGGAAAGGTAGTGCTGGGCAACGTCATCAATGCCCTTCTGACAAATCAGGACATTGGTGCCTGTCTCAATGATTCTGTCGACCATCTTCTTGAGCATGCGCTCTTCTTCGTCAATGAATTGCTTGAGCTGATCAGGTCTATCAATCTTGATTTCAGCATCGAATTCGGTCTTCTCGACCTCGATGGGTGCATTGACCAGCGCAATCTTTGCCTTCTCGACCTTCTTGGGCATGGCTGCATGGACGACTTCTTTGTCCACTACCATACCATCTACGAGCTCTGTCTCGAGTAGGCTCTTGCCCTGCTTCTTGATGACTTCAATCATATCAATGTCAGCGACAGTCTTGCCGTCAACTTCTTCTTTCACTTGAAGAACCGCATCGACAGCGATGTTGGCAAAGTGATCTTTAGTTCCAACAATGGATTTGCTGTTCATGGATGTGGAAGCAATCTTCTTCAGAATCTCCTTGTCCATCCCTTCCATGGATACTGAAATCTCATTGAGAATCTCTGTAGCTTTCTCTGCTGCCTTCTGATATCCGCCAACAATGATGGTTGGATGAATATTCTTCTCTAGAAGGTCCTGTGCTCTCTTCAGCAGCTCACCCGCAATCACAACAGAAGTCGTTGTGCCGTCACCAGTCTCCTGGTCTTGGCTCTTAGCGACCTCTACAAGCATCTTCGCAGCCGGATGCTGGACATCTATCTCTTTGAGAATCGATGCACCGTCATTGGTGATTGTAACATCACCAAGCGAGTCAACCAGCATCTTGTCCATACCGCGTGGGCCAAGGGTTGACCTGACCGCCTCCGCGATAATCCTGCCTGCATTGACGTTGTTTTCTTGCGCGGATCTGCCGCGAGTTCGCGAGGTACCTTCCTTCAAAATTAGTACTGGAGTGCCACTCAATTGTGCCATTTCTTATACCTCTATTTTGTCTTCTATTTACGTACGAAAGCGCACCACAGAATGCCTGAAGTTTCGGTTGACAAAACTGTACATGCGCTTCGCGATGTACTTGCTGATTTCCAACGGTACATTTCAGTTTTTAAAGCTTGCTTTACCCACTATCCACTTTCCTTCTGGCCAAAGAAAGGCTATTCGTTTAGGAATAGGTCTTTGAACAAACAATTCTTGGTACGAACACGCTAATAAGCAAAGCCAGCGTGGTACATATCAAAATGTTCTTTCGAGACGGAGTTCTTTCTGTATGGATTTAAGTTTCAACATAGGTGGCGCGGCTGGTCAGGGAATCAATACTATCGGAGATTTGGTCGCACAGGTTTTTGTGAAGAATGGCCTCTATACGTTCACCATAAAGGACTACATGTCACGCGTTAGAGGGGGTTACAATTTCACGCAAATTCGTGTTTCTGATGAGCACGTTCATGCTCCAGTACATGGCGTAGATGTGATAATCGCCCTAACGAAGGACGCCATTATCAATCAGAGAGATCGCCTTGTGGAAGGGGGGGTCATTATCTTCGATGAATCGCTTGGTTTTGAAGAGTGTGAGAGGTGTCATTTACCGTTGCCACTCGAAGAGACGGCAGAAGAGGTTGGTGGCAACGTTCGTATGATGAATGCTGCTGCTCTGGGGGCATTGCTTTCCGTTCTCAAAATGCCGATTTCGTTGGCGGAAAACGCACTAGCAGATATCTTTGGTGACAAGGGTGAAAGCGTGGTCGAAGGTAACGTCAAAGTAGCACGAACAATGTATGAAGAAGTAAAAGGTGAACTTGCCCAACGCTGTGATCACGATTTCAGTAGCGTTGAGAAAGGTCCTTCCGAAGACCGATTACTGGTAACTGGAAACCAAGCTATTGCGCTTGGGGCTATGGCGGCAAACCTGAAGTGGATTTCAGCCTATCCAATGAGCCCCTCTACATCGTTGTTCCAATTCATCATACAGAATTCGCGGCGCCTACAAATTGGTGGTCTGCAAACCGAGGACGAGATAGCAGGACTCAATATGGCTCTTGGTGCTTCACATACTGGGGCACGATCCATGGTGACGACCTCGGGTGGTGGGTTCTCGTTGATGGTCGAAGCGGTTGGACTGGCGGGTATGGCAGAGATACCGATAGTCATCTATAATGCTCAACGCCCCGGTCCAAGTACTGGTTTACCAACCCGGACTGAACAAGGTGACTTGCTGTTCATGCTTCACTCCTCACAAGGCGAGTTTCCAAGGATTATGATTGCTCCGAAAGATCCTCTTGAGGCATACTATCTCACAAAGGATGCCTTTCGTCTGGCCGACAAATTCCAGGTTCCAGTGATGGTGCTCGGTGATCAGCATTTGGCAGAATTCACCATGAATATCCCCAGAATAGAAATTGGTGAGGTTGACATGGACCGTGGAAAACTTGCTGAAAAGCCCGATAAACCCTACAAGAGATTCAAAGTCACCGATGATGGAGTTTCCCCTCGTGCCTTCCCTGGTGATGAGGAAGTTGTCGTTGCAGCTTCTGGGAACACACATAACGAATTTGGACACATTTCTGAGGACCCAGATAATCGAAACGCCATGGTTGAGAAACGATTAGCCAAACTACCTTGGATACTCGATGAATTGGAAGAACCCAAAGTCTACGGCGATAAGAAGGCAGACTACACGTTGCTAACTTGGGGGTCTACTTGGGGAGCCGCTTATGAGGCAATGCAGCGTTTGTCGCAGGATGGCATATCTATTAATCAGCTTCATTTTGCTTATCTGTACCCTCTCAAAACGGAAACATTGAAAGAAATCTGGGAAAAGGCAAAGAAACTCATATCCGTTGAACAGAATGCTACATCACAGTTCGCGAAGCTTGTCAGGATGGAATCGGGGTTGAGTGTCGATGAAGAGATTAACAAATATGACGGGCGTCCGATGACGCCAGAATGGATTATCAAACAGCTCGAGGAGGTTGGTGTACAATGATTGAAAGAGAGGATTTGGAACCACCGCAGGAAATCCAGTGGTGTCCAGGTTGTGGCAACTTCGGTATTCTGAGAGCACTGAAGCAAGCTGTCATGGAACTTAGTAATTCCAAGCATGAATTCTTCCTAGTATCTGGCATTGGACAATCAGGGAAGACACCACATTTCATCAATCTTAATGGATTCCACACACTTCATGGGCGGGCCATTCCGGTTGCTACAGGTGCCCATGTAGCCAATACTGACTTGAAGGTCATCGTGCATGGGGGAGATGGAGATTTGCTTGGTGAAGGTCTCGGTCATCTGATGCATGCTGCACGGAGAAATGTGAACATTACTTGTCTTCTTCACAATAACGGCGTGTATGGTCTAACCAAAGGGCAGTACTCACCAACATCACCACACGGATTTGTTAGTAAAACCTCGCCACCACCAACCGGTGTTCCCATGGATCCAGTCAATCCGCTAGGTGTTGCTCTGATTGGCGGCGCTACGTTTGTGGCGAGAGGATTCGCGGGGGACATCAAGCAGTTGACTGAGCTGATAGTTGATGCTGTGAAGCATCCTGGTTTTGCTTTGGTAGAGCTTATGCAACCATGTGTGGTTTTTAATCCAAAATGGGGCTGGGATTTCTTCAGAGAACGGGTATACAAGCTTGAGGATGACTATGATAACAAGAGCAAAACAGCCGCGCTTGAGAAATCATTCGAGTTCGGAGACCGTATTCCCACTGGAGTGTTCTACAAGCAAGAAAAAACCCATTTCGTTCAGGAATTACAGCTTCCTGAAGGACGCCTAAGAGACCATACCAACGACCGTGAAGAAATTCAAAACATAATTGACGAAATGCTAGTCTAATCTAAGTATTGATGTGACCTGTCATGGTGAAGGAAACACGGACCGAAACTGATTCACTCGGCGAGGTTGAGGTTCCTGATGATGCATATTGGGGTAGCAACACCCAGCGAGCGATTCACAATTTCCAAATCAGCGACCGTCGTTTACCAGAGCGGTTTATCCGTTCTCTTGTCATAGTCAAGAAGGCTTGTCTCCTAGCGAATTATAATCTGGAACAAATAGACGAAGAGCGGTTTCAAGCCCTGCTAAAAGCGATTGATGATGTCTTGGATGGGCATCTGAGAGACCAGTTTCCCATTGATGTTTTTCAAACTGGATCCGGCACACAGACCAACATGAATGTGAACGAAGTGTTGGCCAACAGAGCCAATGAGATTCTCGGTCACCCTCTTGGAAACAAAGCACCAGTTCATCCGAATGACCACGTCAATATGGGCCAGTCTTCGAATGACACGATTCCTACAGCAATGCATCTTGCAGTAATTGCTGACATACATGATAATCTTGAACCTTCTTTGGATTTCGCGATAACGACTCTGGAAAGGAAAATCCAACAGTTTGAAGGTATCGTGAAGGTTGGCCGGACGCACCTCCAAGATGCTGTTCCAATTCCACTCTCTCTTGAATTCTCCGTCTACCGCGACAAGATGAAATCGACAAGAGCGGAAATCATGTCTGCATCGGATAATCTTCTTTCAGTCCCCATTGGAGGAACCGTTCTCGGTACCGGTATCAATTCCTCGAAGATATTCTCAAAGAAGGCAGCCAGGCATCTTCAAGATCTCACGGGTTTCGAATTCAAAGAAGATGACAACAAAGCTAGCGACATTGCTTCTCATACAAAGGTTGTATCATTGAGTGGCTCTTTGCGAACATTGGCTCTGGTTTGTCTGAAAATGGCCAATGACATCAGATGGATGGGAACAGGTCCAAGGGCGGGCCTTGGAGAACTCCAGCTCCCAAGAAATGAGCCTGGTAGCTCGATAATGCCCGGAAAAATCAACCCTACCCAGTCAGAAGCATTGATTCAGGTATGTGGTCAAGTACTAGGAAACGACCATGCTATCAGCTTTGGAGAAGCCTTTGGTAGCGTTCTGGATCTCAATGTTGCCAAGCCGCTTATTATTCACAACGTTCTAGATTCAATACAGCTTCTGTCAAACGGCATTCGCTCATTTGCCAAGAATTGCCTTGCTGACCTGAAAGCCGATGAAAAACGAATCGAGGAGCTTCTTGATCGTAGCTTGATGGTTGTTACACGTCTATCGCCTTTCATTGGATATGATCGAGCAGCTGAAATCGCCAAAACAGCACTCAGCAGGGGATTGACAATCCGTGAAACACTCGAAGAAATGGATTTAGAAATCAATGGAAATCTTGATGAAATCCTTGATTTCAAGGAAATGGTGTAGCTCTATCGGTTGCAAAGCTCCTATAAGCGAGTTATGGATATGCTAGACGCAACGGGATGGAGAGGAATGGTCAAAGAACACGATATTCTTATTATTGGTGCAGGTCTATCAGGGCTGAGAAGTGCAATAGAACTTGTAGATGACTATGACGTTGCGGTCCTAAGTAAAGTACATCCGCTCAGATCTCACTCGGTTGCTGCTCAGGGTGGAATCAATGCAGCTATACGAGAAGAAGATTCTTGGCGCGACCACGCCTATGATACCATCAAAGGCTCCGATTTTCTGGCTGACCACGATACAGTCGAGCTTCTGACAAAAGAAGCTCCAAGAGCCGTTATAGAGAATGAGCAATGGGGAACAGTTTTTTCGCGAACCGAAGACGGGAGATTAGCCCAACGACCATTCGGGGGGCAGCGCTATCCCCGAACATGTTATGCTGCTGATCGAACTGGTCATAATCTCCTTCACACGACCTTCGAACAAGCTCTTCGCAAAGGGGTCAAAATCTACGACGAGTGGTTCGTAACTTCAATTGTGACTGAACGAGACCGTGCAATTGGACTAACAGCACTCCAATTGGCTAGCGGCAAAGTAGAGGGATTCGCGGCAAGAGCCCTTGTTGTTGCGACTGGTGGGTATGGCCGAGTTTACAAAAAAAGCACAAACTCGATAATAAATACCGGAGATGGCATAGCACTGGCATTGCGAGCCGGGGCATCACTGAAAGATATGGAATTTGTGCAGTTCCATCCTACAACTCTTGCAGGCACCTCGGAATCTCGTTACAGCTCTAACATACTTATCACGGAAGGAGCTCGTGGTGAGGGCGCTTATCTGATTAATTCTAAGGGAAAACGATTCATGCACAAATATGCTCCAGAACAGAAGGAACTTGCTGAGCGAGACGTTGTTTCCAGAGGGATCCTAACAGAAATCAAGGAAGGTCGCGGTCTAGAAGGGGGCTTTCTCCATCTTGATTTGACACATCTCGGTGCAGAAAAGATCAAAGAGCGGCTTCCGGGTATCAGAGAAATCGCCATGACGTTTGCCGGGATAGACCCCATTGAAGAGCCTATTCCAGTAGAGCCCGCCCATCACTATTCCATGGGTGGAATAGACTGTGATCGCTTTGGACGTAGTCCACTTGAAGGCCTATACGCTGTGGGCGAGTGTTCATGTATGAGTGTTCATGGTGCGAATAGATTAGGAGGAAACTCACTTCTCGAAACACTCGTTTTTGGGAGAATTGTGGGTGAGACCATCGCCGAGGATTTTGATGGCTTGGATGATACGAAAGAGGATGCAGTGGATGACGCCGCATTTGAAATGCGACAGAAGCTTCAGCGATTGATGTTGGGAGAGCGTGGAGAACCACCAGCTGAAATCCGGGACGAACTGAACGAGACGATGGATGAGAAAGTGGGAGTCTTTCGAAACGGCGATGATCTTGAGAAGGCTTTGTCGCGGATTAAGGAACTAAAATCGAGATTCAATGAAATAGCTCTAGGCGATATGGACGAGCGATTCAACTACACACTGATACGCACCCTTGAACTAGAGAATTTGATTGACGTTGCTGAGGCTATTACAAAAGGTGCTCTTATGAGGAAAGAGAGTCGAGGAGCTCACTATCGAGAAGACTTTCCTGAGCGCGATGACGAAGAGTATCTTCAGCACTCTATAATTCTGCGTACTGATGAGGGGTTAGAAGTTGATTATCGCGATGTGACATTGGGGCTATTCGAGGTGGAGGACTAGAATCATGCTATTCAGAATTGCTAGAAGCAGAGAAGGCGGCGAAATCACCCACTATGATGTGTACAAAGTTGAAGTATCTGAAGGAATGACTGTCTTGGATGCGCTATTCCAGATTCAAGATCGAATGGATCCATCGCTCGCGTTTCGATACGGTTGTAGAGGTGCAGTGTGCGGAAGCTGTGGAATGCTCGTAAACAAAATGCCTGTCTTGGCTTGTGGAACCCAAGTTAAGGAGATTCGTGATTTGAGTATGAATCTACACGACTTCCCGCCGCTAACTGATATACCAGCAGGTTGGGACCCCGAAAGGTCAGTTCTGATTGAACCTCTTCCAAATTTTCCTATTCTCAAGGATCTGGTCGTAGACTTGTCCAAATTTTATGATGCGCTTGAGGAGCTAAAATTGTGGGCTGAACCCCAACCCGGAAATGAAGCGCGTAGCCAGTTTCCCGAAGATCGGAAACGTATCGAAAGATATGTTCACTGCATAATGTGTGCTATTTGCTTTGGAGCGTGCCCGGTTAATCATGAAAAGGAGGAATATGTAGGCCCAGCAGCCCTTGCAAAAGCTTGGCGGTTCTATGATGACGCCCGATTGACTCAGCGTAGGCGATACTTGGAAGCTGCAAAGCAAGAACATGGGGCCCCCCTTTGTGAACTGATTATGAACTGTGTGAGAGCGTGTCCGAAAGGGGTTGCACCTGGTGGTGCGATTCGCAAAATAAAGAGCGAAAGTATTGAGTGAAATCTAAGCGGTATCAGGCCCCTGAATCTTCTCAAGATTCCTTGACAGAAACATATCGAGCAGGCTTTGGACCGTCTTTCCACCCGGTGGAGCTCGGAATAGCTTTACCGCTTTGGCGGTGAGCAATTCATATGGCCCTTTTCCAACCTCTCCACAGATCATGGTATCCACTTCTTCTGATTCAAGAGCCTCAACTGCTTTGATGCCTTTCCTTCTCTCCAGTTCGTGTCCTGGGTTCTTGACAAACCTGGTGCTTTCGATTTCATCTTCTCGAACTAGTGCGATTGCAAAGTATGGGGCTTTTGCAAAATGTGGAGATACTCTTGAATCTAGACCTTTGCGTTGAGAGACTGGAATTCCAATGCGATGGACTGCTTCTTCTGTTGGGTCAATATGGATGGTAACATTTTCTAGGCTCTCAGTGTTTTCCATGATTCTTGCTTCTGCTTGATCTGCTAGTGCATGAGCTTGTTTTATATTGAGATTCCTGTTGACGGTAATATGGAGTTCGCCGAAGTATACTGGACCCGTCCTGCGGAGACGCGCATCGTGAGCATCCGTGATACCCTCAACGTCGGTTGCAAGCTCGCGCATTTTGGAAACCATTTCCGGATTGAGACACGCATCCATAAGATACAGGACAGCATCTCCTGCTTGCTCGAGCCCCTCTTTTACTACGATGAGTCCTACCAAGATGGCGACGAGTATCTCTGCAATTGGATATCCTATTCCTGAAAGAAAAATACCTGCGAATACTATGGACCCCGCAGCTACATCTGCGAGTGAATGTTTCGCATCTGCCAACAGGCCCCTACTGTCAATCTGCGAACCAACCCGCTTCTTGTATCTGAAAAGTGCGTAATACAGTATCATTGAAACAGCTGCTGCTGCCAAGGGAGGGATCGCAAGAGGAACTGAAACCGGCGCGAAAATGCTTTTTGCTGCCTGCCATAATATCTCTGCTCCCGAGAAGGTAATGAGGGCAGAAACGACAAGGGATGCCAGAGTCTCTGCCCGGTAGTATCCATATGGGAATCTTTCAGTAGGCTTCTTTTGAGATAGTTTCAAACCTGACCAAACAAGACCTGATGCCAGAATATCTGAGAATGAATTCACTGCGTCTGCGAGCAATGCGATACTACCGTAGAGAAAACCGATAATTCCTTTCATAATCGCGAGGAATGCAACTACAACAAGAGAAACAAGTGCAACCTTCTGTCCCTTAGCGAATCTTTCTCCCGGATCGGATTCCTCACCTTGGTTAACATTGCTCATCAAAGCAACCCTGTTCTAGTCTGACAAAAGGTACGCATAACTGTTTGGTAATCCGAGGTTCTGTAGAATAATACACGAATTAAGAGGCGAACCGGCCCGGTCACATGATTCATGCACTACGATGTCTCATACAACGCGGCCAAAGCTCGCCGCTATCACTTTCTCCTTGATGAGCTTATGAGCCTTTGCAATACCATTCCCGATACGAGATCCCAGCATGGACGTCCTGTTGAGTTTCCCCTTCCCACTCTCTTTGTCCTCCTCGGGCTCAAGTTTGACACTGGTCTTGGATATCGTGACTTCATTGCCACTCTCACCTTCAACACACTCCTGCTCCAGCGACTTGGACTTGAGCGAGTCCCTCACTTCTCCCTCCTCCAGAAGGCAGTGAGGCGGTTGGACACCCAGCTTCTCCATCAGATGTACCAGCTCCTTGCCAACAAGCGTTCTCCTCCAAAGACGATTGCTGTAGATTCTTCTGGGTTCTCTCACTCGTCCGGTGGCGAGTGGATGACCTTCCGGTTCAAGAGAACACGGAAACGCCGTTTCCATGCCCTTCACAACGCCGTTGACACCGACACCCTGATGATCACCGCAGCTAGAGTGAGTGCACGACCAGGTGGTGATGCCAAACACCTGGCCTCTCTTGTGAGGAGGGTGGATTGCAGAAGACTTGAGACTGTCTACGGGGACAAGGCCTACATCTCACGACAGAACGTCCAGTTCATCCATGACCTTGGTGCATACCCAGCTATTGAACCAAAGAAGAGGTTGCGAGCTCGATCCCGAGGACATCGAGGATACAAGGAGTTGATCAGTGAATATCGCTCTGATCCTGATGAGTGGAAGCGGGTTCATGAGTATGGAACGAGGAGCCTGGCGGAGACTGTGTTTGGGATGATGAGGGTGAGGTTCACGGAGCGTCTGGGGTCACGAGGATTCAGAGAACAACGTCGCGAGTTGTTGATCAAGGTGGTCCTTCACAATATCGAGCGACTCAACTTCTTGGAGTGTGCCGGGAGGTGACTTTTTCTACAGAGCCGAGAATCTGGATATCTTTATACTTGGGCGTAGGATTTTGTCTAGTTCAAGTTCTTCATTCCTATTACGTTTCAGATCGCTATGGAGAGCTTCGTTCGATACTATTGGGAGGAGGTCAGGATCCTCTGTTCGGCTATATTGGAGGGGTTCTTCTCGGAGTCTCAATGATTCCCCTCTCTTATTTTCTGCTGTTTTCCTCCACAAATCTTGAATCGGTCTTTTTTCTTCCATTAATTTGTGGAGTATTGATTATTATAGGTACTGAACTCTTCTTAGCCCAGAGTTATTCCACGGCTCTCCTTCAACTACTCATTCTCTTTGTCTCAATTCTTCTTCGTCTTTTGTCTCCTCAGGTTCTAGAAGAAGTCCTGAAAATCTTCGCTCCCAATTTGAGTAGAGATATAGTACTTCAAATTTCTTTAACTTTCTTGTCACTTATCGTTGCTGTTGGAGTGGGATTCGCCTCCATTTTATCCTCTCTTACCAGTATTTTTATACAGATAAAAACTCTTTACAGTAAATCATTGCTCATCTATTTATCCTTTACAGCCCTGTATATCAGCATAGGGTTGTTTCTCGGTATTTTTGAATTACTTCTAACAAGCAGCAGACTATTGTAGTGTGGATGAAACATGGAATTTCAGCGTATTTATTGCTGTCCAATCTCAGATGTGTTCCAGACTGCACAAGTAATTTCCATAGCTCACCGCTACTACTGTCTGAGGCGAGCGGACGGAAAATGTAGCTCGTGCGGTACCTAAAGTTGCCAAGATTTGAGAGGGAACCTCACAAAAGCAGTACCTCCATCCTCAACATATTTCATTTAGTTTTGTCTCGGGGGGGGAGGTAGTGTTCTCGTACCCGTGAACCGTTTTTGTTGCATTTGTTTTCAATCTAGGTTATTTCCTTATTACGAATATATTGAGATATGAAAGAGCCCTCAACCTAGAACCTTTGCCCCAGCTTTGCAAGCATCACATTGTCCTTGCTGAGGATAACCTGGACTAGGTCTATGGTTGTGCTTTTTACCTTTTTCAATACAATAGTTAGAAGAAAGAAACTATGCTTATAATGTAATCACATAGATTTGAGTTAAAGTACCAAGCCCAATTTTACCTCCGCAGTGTTCTTTGACCTCGTGCTGTCTACCTTCTCAATTCTAGTAGGCATATGGGATTCGGAATTGGACTAGAACACATATGAAAAACGTTCTCTGAAAGTAACATTCGATATTCTCACAAAATTCTAAACAAGAACAGGCTCCAAAAAAGAAAGACTTCAAAGTTGCCGATCAGCAACCTTGAAGAGAATATAGAATACTAGACAAGGTACCCCCAAGATATCTCGTCGACTGTCAGTTTAACTGGATTACTATCGGAATAGTAGCTATGTGCCATGACTGCTCCCCCGTTAACTACTTTGACGCGAAGTTCAACACAGAATCTGTATGTCTTTCCATCGTCAAGATCTTGACCGAAACCTTGGTCGGACTCCTCACTATAGGTACCCCTTTCCGTTACCCAGGAGGTCCCATATGATTTACATTCATCATACCATATCTGAAAACCCCATACCCAGCCACCCGAGCTGTCACGAACCGAATACCATACTTCTACTCGAATACAACCCCACCATTTAGCCTTCAATTCGTATTCAATGTCCCAATCAGCAGTGATTTTCCAATTGTTGCTGATTTCCTCTGTCATTGTCGCAACACCCGCGACATATGCCTTATCTGTCGTATAGTGCATTCACCATCGGTCAAATCAACACCAGATTCTGCGAAATGGCCTCCGAGTGTTTCGCCTGCCGCAAATGCAGGGGTATCACTGCCACCGAAAGATGCAGCAACTGGTGCAACAAGAAATGAAATCGCAATTACTGCAACCATTAGAGGTAACAAAATTCTTACGTTTCTTCTTTTCGCTAACATTCTGAAATTCTCCAAGGCAAAATGGGCAATTCCTCATAATCCTGTTTACACAACTACCCCTTTACCACACCTAAAATACGCCCTATTCTACCATTAAGTATATCGATTTTGTTTGATTTGAATAGATACTGTCTAAGTCTGCCCCTCTTGAACCAACAAAGAGTTCACTCTGGATTCAGATACACCTCAATCCTCGCAGAAACAACATATGATGCGTTTTCATTTGAATCGTCAGTTATCCTAACCCCCCAGAGATAGGTACCTGCTCCATCCAGTTGACAATGGACGCCAGTTCCTGTGGATGGACGCTCTGGGGTGATGCCCCATGTCATGGAGGTCATGACATCCTCTTTTTCTGAGTTGTTCAAGGCTGCAAAGTCTGAGAGACTGTACATGAGAAATCCGTATCTTATTCGGAGCCCTTCTCCCCCGTCATATTCTCCCCAATCAAGTATGGTAACCTTGAGTGTCCACCCTTCTGCTTCAGATATCTGTGTCGCCGAAACTTCAACGGTGTTATACGTCCAAGAACCAAGAGTGATAGCCTCCCCGGTTTCTGGACTCTGATAGAGATACATGCTTTCCGGGATTCCAGGTGGGTTGTTAACGAAGAGATTGAAGGATGCAGTGGATACAAATAGCAGAATGACGGCTATAGATGCTATTTTCTGCCGTTTTTCAATGGAAGGGACTGTTTCCACTGTTGGTGTTTGGGTGAATTCTGTTTTTCCTCTCGAGGTCGTGTCCTCATGAACCCATCGTTCCATGGAGTTTCTAAGCAGGATAACCGAGAGTGCTATACCTCCTATGGATACAACGGACCATGTGAGCAATGGTCCGAGAAGATTGATAGGTTGCACAATCACTCCCAGGTAATTCTCCATTACTGACTCGTTGGCGAACTCATATCCAGTTAAAAAAATGGCCAAGAACCTAAAAAGATGATATGGTGCATATAATGACGCCACACCAGTAGCTGAAAGAGCTGAGTAGCCATGATAAAACGAGAAATAGACAAAGATTCCAGTAGTCACACAGATCGTGTAAAAAGGGGAATCAACAGCAATGGCAATGAAAAATGTGAATGCATTAAGGATGAGTGAAATCCCCATACAGGCAAGAATTATACCTGGAAGATGTGCTGGATTTGCAGATGCAGATGAGAATCCCCAAATGCATACTGCAGCCATGAAAAGGAACGTTAGGGTGTTCGCGATGATATATCTCGTTACATAGCATCGAATACGATGATGCAATGATGCATCCTTTTGGGCCATGGAATTATGGGCTTTCTTTGTGTTCCATGATATGACAGAAGCAATCATAAATGGAACTCCAAATGTCAAGATATTGCCTGTAAGGTTTACTGCGTAAAGAGTTGACACGAATTCCCCCACCTCGCTCGGTTCCGCAAGTGGTTGGAAGAAGAGTACCAGAACCCCAGAGACTCCTACTAGTACTATCACATGGATTGGGTTGATCCAACGGATCTTCTCCATGATTTGGTTTACGTTGCTCACGATTTCACTCTCCCACTCAGTCTCTCTATCATAGTGTTCCACAATCAACCAAAAATGTTTGGTCAATGAGATAAACAGGCTGGAACAAACTAGACACAGAATGAAGGTGTCTTTCACTAATCAGAAGTCACAAATAGATGACTGTGTCCAAGATACATCTGAACAACCCATTTTCTTTCTCTTTCGATAGAACGCTGGAAGCCACACCAAAAAAGAAACATCCACTTCGCAGATATCGCTTTAGAGTGGCGTGGCACTGGTGACCGTGACGTGTGTTTGGAAACGAGGACTCTCGTAGAAGACGAGGTTAATAGGCGGGGGTGTAAGCACCGAGCTCCGGCGAGGTGTTCAGCTCACCGTTACTACTATCCGAGGTGAGCAGACCGAAAGTATGACTCGTGCTGCACCTAGAGTTGCCAAGATTTGGTGAACACCTCAGAGAAACAATACCTCAATTCTCAGCATCTATCGCTGATCCTTCCCTTAGGTACCCCTTGCAGCTAATAGCATAATGAGGTTCAAGTACCATCTCGAGAATCATATAGTCGGAGAACACAGAATCAGGACCGAGAAATACCTCACCGATGAGATTCTGCTGTTCAGGTATCTAGAGTGGCTGCGGGACGACAAGGACGTGGTCCGAGCAATCTGTGATAGGATTCTAAATGATTCGATACGTATCTGGTCCTCGCTGGCCAAAGTGATCCACTCTAACCAGATGTTGAAACATCCGGAGCTTGTGGAGGCGCTCAACGGTTGCCGGGAAAGCGAACGGGAAACACTACTCTTGGGAGGATTTCCGATTGCTTGATGATGTAGAAGCAAGACCCACACTCCCCATACTCGTGGATTGGTCATGCACCGGTTCATACAGGAATAGCACTTGGTATCACAGCCGCGTGAACCATAGAGATCATGGGTGCTTCGCCATCGGTTTGTCAGCCGGTTGTCGGTATTGGAGAAGGTAGGGAAGTACCGGTCAAGGTCAAGCCACTTGTTGACCGGGCTATCACCGCGGATTCGAAGCGGCTGCTGAAACGCACGGTTCAAGGACATGAGCTCATCTTGGACTTCCCACAGGTCAGGCCAGTCGTCTGAAAAGCACGCCGTGATGACTCTTGGAACGGCAGATCCCCAACCTGTTCGTATTGCCAGAGATTGCGAAGAATGCGTTCGCGATGCTGAGGTGGATCTAGAGCGCTAACAGACCCGTGCATGATGGCGCCGATTCGGGCAAAGCGGCAATGGACAGGATTGTCGGCTTCCACCAGGAACCGTGTCAGGATGACGGTCTCCTTGTCATACAGGTCACAGAACTCTGCAACCCTCACAGCAAGCAGCCAGTCAAGAGAAGGGTCGCCCATGACCCCGTTCCTGACGTAGTCCCACTCCAAGCGCTCTAAATCCTTTGCTAGCAGCTGTCCGTTGAAGCGATTTGGAACCGGTATCCAGTGCTTGATGTGATAC
>WJIL01000085.1 GCA_014730275.1 Candidatus Lokiarchaeota archaeon
GGTGAACTTCCTAGAGTGTACTGCAAGGTGAATTATTTTACAGAGCCTAGATTTGAGGCCTTGTGTAAAAAGTCACCTCCCGTCACACGCCAAGAAGTTAAGCCGTTCGATATTGTGCAACACTATCTTGAGTAACAGCTCTCGCCGCTGTTCCCTGTAGCCGCGTGAACTTAGGCTCCCTCCGAACCTCAGCTTCAGCATACTGAACACGGTCTCTGCAAGGCTTCGCCGTCCATATCGATACCGTTCTTTCCACATCTCAACCCCCCTCCTGGTATTCGTGGACCAGCTGTCGGTATGCAGGACTTCCCCGCGATCTGGGTACCGCGTTCTCCTTCGGTTCGATGGCCGGGTACGCACCGACATCACTGATGAACTGGACATTCTTCCGTGAGATGTACCCCTTGTCTCCATACACGACCCCAAGGTGTGTGGAATCAACTCTGCGGACCAGTGCCACCAGGTGCTGTACATCCCCACCGGGACTTGCCCGCACCCGGGATGCAGTGATCATCAGACTGTCCGTGTCCACGGCGTTGTGCAGGCCGTGGAACCGTCGTCTCCGTGTCGTTTTGAACCGCACAGACGACCACTCACCACCGGTGGAGTGGGAGAAGCCAGAGGCATCCACTGCGACCGTCTTCGGGGGTGGCCGTCTTCTGGCCAACAGCCGGTACATCTGGTGCAGGAGGCGCGTATGGAGCTTTTTCAGGGCCTGTTGGAGGGTAGAGTAGCTGGGAGCCCTGGTGAGGTTGAGTTTCTCAAGCAGGGTGGGGTTGAAGGTGACGAAGGCAACGAATTCGCGATAGCTCAGCCCAGTGTCGAACTTAAGCCCAAGAAGGACAAACAGGATGGACAGAGGAAACTCGACAGGCCTGCCAAACCCGGGTTGTTGCTGAGGTATCATATTGCTAAGCTTGATAAGGGAATCAAGCAAGAAGTGAAAATGGTGAGATTTGGCTGTGTCGTACGATTGATTGTAAGACATGAATCAGACGGCACGCCTGCTCGCCACTTGTTTCCTTGTATTACGTTACCGACTTTTTACACAGAGCCCTTTTTGCCAGAACGTTTATTAGTCGCAAAGATACCCATCCGTAAGACTCAGAAAGGAACCAAGTAATAGACTTGGAATAGAGTTGAGAGAACTATGACTGAGAGAATATCACAAACGCAAGCTATTATCATAGCTGCTGTAATCATTGTTGCCGGTGTAGGCGGCGTCTTTTTGTTTACTAGCATGACCGCACCACCAGGTCCCGAACCTATCAAAATAGGGTTTATATCAGGACTATCTCCGCCCGGAGCATATGGAGCTGCTGCAAATATCAAAGATGGTGCAGAATTGGCCATCAAACACATCAACGAAGACGGAGGACTGCTTGGCAGGCCTGTGACTCTCGTTGTTGGAGACTCCAGTGGACAGGTAGAGAAAGGTATCGCAGCTGCAAATAGACTCATAACGGAAGACAATGTTGTGGCAATAGTTGGAATGCTTCACAGCTCCGTCGTATTGTCAGTACAGGACATCTGTGAAGAATACGAAATACCTCTACTACCCAGTGGAGCCGGAAATGTCATGATAACCCAGAAGAATATGAGCTATACCTTCAGAGCTCACATCACAGACCTTGACAGGGCAGATTCGTGGCTCAATTTCTCCAAGTATATGGGTTGGGAGAAACTTGCCATCATCGCCGAAGATACCGATTGGGGTGTTGGAGGCATTGAATGGGTTGAGAACCAGCAGTCCGACGTGTACCCCGGGTGCACCATCGAGAGTTGGGTCGTCAGCAGGGAGTCACCGGACTACTACACCGAACTCCTTGAGATTAAGGACTGGGGACCTGACGTGGTTCTAGAGATAGCTAGTCAGCTCTTCTTCTACCAAATTACCAAGAATGCCTACGAAGTGGACTTGTCAACACAGGTGCCCCTTTTAGCAGCTGCGCCAGAGATGCCTCAGCAGGGGGCTTGGGAAGCAGTTGGAGAAGCAGGAGTTGGAATCCTTGAAACAGAGTCATACCATCCCAACATGGAACTGACCGAACAAGGTGAACGAGCCCAAGATGGTTGGTACATTGAGTACGGGCATGGCCCAGAGTACTTCGGCCTTAACGGCTATAGCGACGTCATGTGCGTAGCACAGGCAATAGAAATCGCTGGGTCTGCTGATTCGGTGCAGATTGCAAATGCTCTGCGGGGCAATCCGCTTGAACGGTGGGGATCTACCATTACCTTTGAAGACACACCAGGTCCATACCATCAGCAAGCCTCTCCCCCAGTTCTGATTTGTCAGTTCACCGAATTCGAACAGGCGCTTGAGGACACAACTATAATCTTCCCAGAATCGAAGGCGACCGGAGACTATACACCTCCGGGCGACTTGTAAGACTGGTGATCAGATGGAGTGAGACAAGATATGCAAACATACCTCGCCCATCTGATCTTACTAGCCCTCGTCACGGGATTTGTCTATAGCCTCTTGGCTATAGGCATCAATTTTGTTTTGAACGTAGTCAAAATAATTAACTGGTCAATGGGCGAGTTCTATCTTCTTGGCGGATACGTTCAGTACTACGTGATAACGCTACTTCTTGGCCCCTCACTTTGGTGGATAGCAGTCCCCATCTCTATGGGCACTATCGCCGGTGTTGGTGCTGTCTATCAAAGGTTTGTCATGAAGCCAATGTATTCAGAGGGTGGTGAGCAGAAAGAAGAGTTCGCCACTATTATCACAATCATAACCTCGATTATAATAGTCAACAGCCTAGCAATGATCTTTGGTGCCGTGTACCATGCCCCTCCTTCGTATCTGGGGCGGATTGAATTCTTTGGCTTCACGTTTGACGGCAACAAGATAATTGCTCTTTTTTCAACCATTGTAATCATTGCGCTTTTCTTCGCGGGAACCAAGTACACTTGGACCGGAAAGGGGCTCAGGGCGTGTGCTCAGAATCGTGTGGCTGCGAAGAGCGCCGGAATAGATGTACGTAAGTATGACCAGATTGCTTTCGCCATCGGCGTCGCCCTAGCTGCAGGAGCTGGTGCACTTCTTGCGACCGTATTTCCCCTTACAGCCCAATCGGGTAAGATTTCTACTATGAAGGGCTTCCAGATAATTGTCATTGGCGGTATAGGGTCCATTCTAGGTGGGCTAGTCGGAGGTATCCTACTTGCACTATTCGAAACAACCATGTCTATAGTGCTAGAATCCGCATACAGAGACATATATGGTTTCATTCTTATGCTCATTATCTTGCTTATTAGGCCCCAAGGCCTGTTTGGAGAGATACACCGAGAGGCCTAGACTTTCACGACCTCTAATTCCCCAGTTTTCTCGATGATTCGACTTGGCTGGCTCCGACTGATGCCGGACATTTTTCTCTCCTATATGTCGAATCTATACATACGGAACAGAGCGTAGTCGTTTGGTCTGTATATATAACAATGATTTTCTTTAAATAAGAAAGCACGAGATAACTTGCAGTTAGAATGAAAAAAGAATGAAAACACTCATATGCCGGAAACAGGCTATTTCGAAAGAAGGCGCTAGATTCGTCTTCAAATGAAGACAAGGGAAAGGAATGACCAAGTTGAAGAAACTCATAAATGTTCCTCAAGATGTGCCGGACGAAGAAGTGGAAGGTTTTGTCAGGGCTTTTCCTAACTATGTTAGGAAACTGGAAGACGCACGGGTTGTCGTTCGAAGAGATGCACCAGTCAAAGGGAAAGTCGGTATTCTTGTGGGCGGCGGGAGCGGCCACGAACCATTCTGGTTCGGATACACGGGAAAGGGGATGTACGATGCAGTTGTTGTTGGCGAGATATTCTCCTCCCCCACTCCGGATGCAGGTTACAAGGCCACAAAGGCTATAGATGGCGGAGAAGGGATTCTTTATCTCTTGGGCAACTATGAGGGAGATAAGATGAATCTCGGCATAGCCAAGAGGAGGGCAGAGAGTGAAGGTATTGCTGTAGAAATCACCAACGTGACCGATGATGTAGCTTCAGCACCTAAGGATCGGATTGAGGACAGGAGAGGAATTGCTGGAAACCTATTTGCGATCAAGATTGCAGGAGCCAAGGCCGAATCAGGGGGATCTTTGAGTGAGGTGAAAGAAGCAGCTGAGCACGCAAACCGCAATATTAGGACAATGGGCGTGGCGCTGTCCCCCTGTATCCTTCCGTCCACCCGAAAACCCAATTTCACTATGGGCGAAGATGAAATGGAAGTGGGAATGGGTATTCATGGAGAACCTGGGATTGAGAGAACAACCCTTCAACCAGCCGACACGGTAGCTGAGATACTTGCTATGAAGGTTCTTGAAGACTTGCCGTTCCAAGAAGGAGACCAAGTGACCGCTTTACTCAATGGACTGGGTGGAACCCCATTGCAGGAACTCTTCATTCTTTTCAGAAGGATAGACGAGATTCTCACCGCACGAGAGATTGATGTGTATAGACTGTTCATCGGGAACTATTGCACTTCCATAGACATGAAAGGGTGTTCTCTGAGTCTTATGCGGCTGGATGACGAGTTAAGAGAATTGCTTGATGCTCCTGCAGATACGCCATACTTTAGAACATGACTTGTGAAGAGGCGATGCATTGATTTCGTTCATCGACAAAGGTACA
>WJIL01000086.1 GCA_014730275.1 Candidatus Lokiarchaeota archaeon
GTCCACGTACCGTAGGAAATGAACCTTCTGTCGCTTGCACGCAGTTCTTCACTGTCAATAGACCAGAGCGGGGCATACTTCTCAAGGTCTCCAAATATCATCTTGCCTGTATCGGTTGCTACTGTGCCCATGGAGTCCCGCTTCAGTGTAACAGTAACGTCAGGCATCCAAAATGTTGGAGAATGGGGATTGTTTTCACGATGGGTGTGTTTCTTCGGGTATCCGAATAATGCGTCTTCACTATCCATCTCTGGTTTTACTTTCTAACCTTGCCATAGAATCATAGAATCCGATTAACTGTAGAACCCCTTCTTCGTAACAAGGCTTCCAACAGAGTAATTGAGGAGAGCCAAGCTAGAGTAAATGGCTTCTTCCAAGCGCACAGTTTCCGTCCCTTGATCAGGTATGGTATTGACCCAGAAATCGATGTAATCTTTTGGCTCCGAGGCCTGAGAAAACAATTCATGGAGACCAAGCTTTGGGCCACCAAATAAGGCAAGCAGAGACTGGGTACCCTTAACCGTGGATTCTATAGCGCCTTGCATTTTACCGAATGGAGGGGCTTCTCGCGAGAGGGCTATAGTGGTAGCACCGTTATTCGTACGAAGATAATCATCAAAATCGTCAACCATAACTGTCTCAAAGCCCCAGTATACTGGTACTTTCATTCGGTCTGTCACTTCGAGTTTCATCCGAGGGGATGTCTCAACAACGCGAAAAAGGGTTGGTTCGCGTTCGCTGACGGTTCCATCATAATCTACTGTTCTATCCAAGCCCAAATCCACTTTACCCGGTCCAATTTGTAAACCCCACCGTAAATCCCCCCTCTCAACTTCATCAATTGAGGAAAACAAAGGGTGACTCGGAGTTCGTAGTGGAGGAAGAAGGCCAACAAAACGAAAAGAGGGAGCACGAGGGAATACGCGTTTTCGAAGGTACTGAGGGGTATCCATATAGCGTAGAAGGCGTGCCAGAAGGTCTTTGTCTTTCGATTCTTCATTCCCCAACAGACCGGTCCTGAAAATGACAATTCTCTCTGCACGGAAAACAGCAAATGCTCTTCCGAGGAATCCTGTTGTCACCGTCTTCTCTCTTAGGTCTGAACAGTGACGCAGCGTTGTATCAGGAATCGCAACTTCAAGAGTCATGTACTGACACGCTCCTAGAGATCAAGGGTAAACCAAACAGTCTTCTTCTCTTTCGTTTCTTCAATCTCTAAATCGGCATAGGTCATTGCTTTGACTTCGGTTCTTGTATCATGCTTCTCATGGTCGATTTCTTCACCCCAAACGGTGGCCTCAAGAGAGCATCTATCGCTACCACGATTGAATTCATTGATTTCGAACCGGGAGTAAAACTTCGATTCGATATCCACCATGGCGACTATTTCACCAATCCATTCCACAAGCAGTTCCTGTAAATCGATTCCGTCAACATCAATGTCTGTTGGTTCATCAGAAGAAACTCCGGATGTATCTACCATGACTTCCATGGTTGCTTTTGCGCTCTGTTCATAAGCTGTGAGGAGATCTGGGCCCCACGCCTCAATAGTAATGTCAGCCGTATGCTCGTGAAACCTGAACCCTTTCGGCATTTTTCAACCAACTCTAATGAACAACACTCCAAGAAGCTTAAAAGGCGTTTCTTAGCCACTCAAGGCTGTTGGTTGCTTAGTGAGTATGAGCAACCGCAGTTTGCCGAGGTAGCCAAGCCCGGATTAAGGCGCTGGTCTTGAAAACCAGTGTGCGGATGCACTCAGGAGTTCGAAAGCCAAGACATTTCGTCTGGCTGGACATATCTCCTCCTCGGCGCCACATCCATTTTCTTGATTAGATAGTATAGCAGTTTGCTCAAAGTGATTTAGCAAGATAAGGACCGCAATCGCTGAAACCAAGGTTGCGATAGTATTCCTTCACTCCTATACCGCTTAGAACGAGCAATCGTTGTGCCCCAAGATCATTCTTTGCAATCTCATCAGCTCTATCTAGGAGTCGCTCTCCAAGACCTAGATGTTGCCAAGCGTCCTCATCCCGTTCACCAATATTCACTACAGGACCATACACTCTAAGCTCTCGTATGATAGCAGACGAGACTTCAGTGACTTCTGGTCTATGTACATTTATGCTCGGTTTTCGCAGCCTGAGAAAGCCCATAATGACATCTAATCCAGGTTCCTCAAACGACAAGAAGACCTCGGTGCCGCCGGATGCAGAAAATGTACGTTCAACGAGTTCGAGATTTTCCGGTCTCACCGGTTCATCAGATCTTCTCTGAAAATGCCCGATTTCACGATAGCGGATAGTAGGGTTCCGTAGATGTCGTTCGTTCATCCATTCATGAACAAGCTCCCGTAGATTTCCTTTGTTAAGTCCAGCTTCGATTTGATGGATAGGAATATCGCGTTGCATTCGTTGAATCCTAACATATGCCGGCATTTTGCTGACCGCTCGTGAAACCAACTCTACGATTTCATCGTTTGTATATGGTTCATACTTACCGTTCTTCCACCATTCGTAGAGCTTTGTATTTGCAACAACAATGGTGGGATAGATTTTCATCATATCGGGTTGAAAACGAGCATCTTCAAAAAGACGTTCAAAATCTGCGAGATCTGCATCAAGGGAGCTACCAGGTAGGCCCGGCATCATATGATAACAGACCTTAAAGCCGCTGTCACGAAGTATCTGTGTTGCATTGGCAGTTTCCTTCACGCCATGACCTCTCTCAACGTGCTTAAGCAAATCATCACGTAATGTCTGGACACCAATCTCAACTCGGGTTCCCCCGAGTTCCAGCATTTCATCCACAGTTTGCTGGGAGACCTGGTCGGGACGCGTTTCAAAGGTCGTGCCGACATTTCGAACATCAGCAGTTTCGTTCTTTTTCTTGGCGGTTTCGAAATCATTGCTAATCTCACCGTTCATGGCTTCCAAACAACCTGTTACAAACCATTCCCGGTAAGCTCTGTCTTTTGAGCACCAATCGCCACCCATGACAATCAGCTCAATCTTCTGTACCGAATGTCCAGTAGCCCTCAGCTGGTCCAGTCTATTCTTGACCTGAAGATAGGGATCAAAAGCATTCTGGATACCTCTCATTGTTGCAGGTTCATGTCCAGTATAGCTTTGAGGGACTCCAAGTTTCGGGCCGCCAGGACAATAAGCACATTGACCATGGGGGCATTCATGAGGTTCAGTCATCGCCGCCACAACTGCTACGCCAGAAGCGGTTCGAACCGGCCGTTTCTGAAGGAGGGGTTGAAGCTCATCCCACTCATCCTCGGTAGCACTTTGAAGTACATCGGCATTGGATGGTACACGCGATGCGCCAAACTCGGCACAACGTTTCTTCTTGATTGTATTGATGTCACGGCGATCTAGGGCATCATCTGATTGGAGGATGTCCTGTATGATTGCTCGGTAGAGTGGTTTCTCTTCAGCCGACATGACGTTTCCAGGTTCTGTATTTTGTGGTTTAATATCATTGGTTGTCACTAGAGACAGGGAACTGGCCATGCCGAGTGAATAGCCTTATAACACCACTTTACGAATTTCACATTAGAAGACAAAGAGGAATGAATGATGCCTGGATCACACGGTTCATTGACAAAAGCGGGCAAAGTTAGGGAGCAGACACCAAAAGTTGACGGTAAGGAACGCCATTCCCCGATTCCCCGTGTACGCAACAAAAAGAACTATGTCAAGCGGTTTGTTAAAGGCAAGGTCAAAGGTCGCTAATCAAGCGGTTTTCAGAAGCCTTTCCGTGCTTCTTCAAGAAGCATAACTGCATTTTTGGTTTAGTTTAATTTTCCACCCGACTTGGCACCATGAATGCCAAGTCAAAACCCTTTCTTTCTCACCATTAGAGACAGATTTTGATTGATGAGCTACCTCGACAACACAGGTTTTGATGTGTGTCAAGAATGAATCTGGTTTGAACAGACAACACCTGTTTCTTCGATTAGATAATCTTGTACTTCCCCCGAGGGGTCAAGGGAACCAGAGATTCCTGAGAGCTGATTCTCCTCTTTAGAGAGGACGTCTTTGTCCTGTAGAATCACGAGTATATGATCCAAACTCATCGATTTGGCGCAGCTTTTTTCCAGAAAGTACTGGCCCATCCACACATACCATAAGCCCCTGTGGATCCATTGCGCAGGTACCGCAAATACCGCAACCACATTTCATGTACCTCTCAAGCGATGCTTCCAAAGGGAGTCCGTAATCTGAGGCTAAGTTGAGAAGACTAGCCATCATAAGTTCTGGACCGCAAGCATAAATTCTATCAAAATCATGCTTTTTCAAGAGTGAGTCTGCCAGTTCTGTAGCGAGTCCCTCAAAACCGCGTGACCCGTCGTCTGTTGCTATTTCCAGCCTGAAACTGTTTGAAGCACGATTATCATAGTCGTAGAGTAGTAGTTCGCTTTCGGTCTTTGCTGCTACAAGTAGCGTTACATCGGAACCTTTGTGGAGAAGTGTTTTTGTGAGATAGCGAAGAGGAGCCATTCCAATTCCGCCCCCTATGAGCAAGGGATTCTTACAGTTCAAAGTAAAACCATTTCCAAAGGGACCTCTTAGACCAACATAGTCTCCGGGTTGTAGCGCCTGTAGAGCATCCGTTGCTTCGCCCACCCGTCTTACAGTCATTCCCATTTCTTTATCATCGCAGTAGCAGATACCCAGGGGGATTTCGTCCACATCCCGTATCCACACCATAATGAATTGTCCCGGCTGAATAGAACAGTCACGCCAAGGAATATCGAAATATAATGTGTGACAACTTCGGTTTTCCTCAACGATCCGAGTAATCCGAATAGATGTGGGATTCCCTACTTCTTGTTTCAAGTCCATACTAGTTCCCTCCTGCGAGACCAACTATTTCAGAGGTCTTGCTGAATCCTTCACGAACCAAATATTCCTCCACTCCCTCTCGAATATCTGCAAACACATCCAGCCCACGAAGCGTTGCTGTTCCAATTTGAATAGCGCTTGCCCCAGCCAGATGCATTTCTACTGCGTCTTCCCAGGTGGATACACCACCTACACCGATTATGGGTATAGACACAACGTGATAGAGATCGTAGATGCACCGCACAGCAACAGGGAAGATAGCTGGGCCAGAAAGGCCTCCAACTTTGTTGGCTAAGACTGGAGCTTTCTGCTTGATATCTATCTTCATGCCTTGGACCGTATTGATGGCTACGATGGCATCGGCACCTGCTTCTTCCGCCGCCAGTCCTACAGCCACAATATCACTGGCGTTTGGAGTCAATTTTGCAAAAACTGGAATGCTCACGGTATCTTTGACTGCACTCACAAAATCCCCAGTCAGCTTGGGACTGTGGGCGATTTGACTTATTTCTGCATGTGGACAAGAAAGGTTGAGCTCAAGAGCAGAGGGTTCAGCTTCTACTGCTATCCGGGCTACTTGAGAGATTTCCTTTTCTGTGCGGCCAAATACGCTAATGACAAAGGGGATGTTGTGTCTTTGCAGAATCCGGAGTTCTTGCAGAAAACTATCAATACCAGGATTGGCAAGGCCTACCGCGTTCAGCAAACCTGAATGGGATACCGTGATGTTCGGCCCGGGGTAACCTTTTCTGGGTTCCAAGCCCACAGATTTGGTTACAACAACATCAGCCCCGTTTCTTGCCACTCGTGCCATAATGGCACCAGTAACCCCGAGAATACCTGATGCAAGCCAGTATCCCTCGATTTTCACCAGATCACCGTTAGATGTCTAAAGCTATATCAGAGTAATAAGACCAGCGAAAGTGAAGAGAAGGCAGTTTCCCAGTAAGAACTACCGCTACACTTATTCGGTTGGTCTTATTGTTATTGAGAGAAGGCACGTGAAGTAAACTGCTTATTCAAACTGCAGAAGCTTCTGTAATACGAACAGAAATGATGGGGGATCAAGATGAGGTGCTTAAGAGGAATCAAAGAGAAGTCCCACTGGATAGAGCCACATCAAATCGTATTGTTGATAGGGCTCTCAATAGCTATAGCATTTATCTTCGAACCCGTTGCCCATCCAGGCAGTATCGGAGATTTTGTACCGACGCTTTACGCAATAAACCTCACAGGAAATGTCTTGACATTTGGAGTTCCATTTGTGATTGCTTCTATCATATTATGGAACACAAAGAAAGCCCATACTTCCATGGCTCAAAAAGATGCATTATTGCATCATCGTATTCGTTGCTATGTAACGAGATACGTCATCACGAATATGATAACATCCCTTGTTATGGCTGGAGTATGCATGTGGGGTTTTTCTTCTGCAGCTGCAAATCCGGCACATCTTCCGGGGGTAATTTTTGCCAGTATGGGAATTTCATTTATACTCAATTCATTCACATTTTTCATTGCCATTGCTGTTGACGCCCCCTTGTACACAATCTTTGTCAATACTAGCATGCTTGCCTATTTCTCGTTTTACTATGGATACTCAGTTCTTTCCGCGACAAGTGTAATGTCACTTTATGCGCCCTATCACCTTTTTAGGTTCTTAGCCATTTTTCTGTCTGGACACGAGTTCATAAATGAATCAATAATGGAGAACTACGTGGGAATCGTTGTACAACCTATCGATTTACTTGGACCATTGCTAGTTTGGTCGCTTGTGTCGGGAGGATGTATAGTCGGTTCAATTATTCTGCTTAGACATTCAATGGAACGATGGGTTCATGAAAGCACGACCTCCGAAGGAAAAACAGAATTCACACAGGAATCAACAAGAGAAAAAACAGTCTCTGCCGTTGAGAGGAGGCAAAAAATAGCGTCTTTAGGTGTCATTTTGCTATTTGTGTCCACTGCATTCTTCAATCTCTTTGTCAATAGCCCACCTGAAATCCCTGAAAACATGTACCTGTACCAGAGCCCGGAGAGCAGGGAGAATATTGCTCTTGGTTCTTGGAGCTATGACACCGTTGAAGTTTCATCGACACAAATAGCTGAAACAGAAGGTTGGACACTCAAGGTCACCATTCTTGATTGGGATGAATATGATGGGGGAGAAGGGCTCCGAGTAAGGTACGGGTTTCTAATATACAGTCTCTCAGACTTTGCAGCCTTGAACAACACAGAGAAAGAGAATATCATGATCTCCAGGACATGGGCCATCACCCCAGACCATCCATCTACAGGAACTAGTGTCCATCATCAATTGGACGGGGCTGGTACCTATCTCTGGGCAATCCGAATCACTGATGATTCACACAAGAATGCATCATACGTTGTTTCGGCCAAAATCGAGGTGTATCTAAATCCAGTTTGACTCATTGTAAGACGAAAAGGCACTGAGGCCTAGATTTGTGGTGTGACCGGCCAGTAGTGTTTTTGCCGGGGTTGCCAACACACTTATTCGATGAACTGACCGAAGAAAAAGAGAGAGAGGATACATGACGCGGGTCTATCTCACGCTCAATGCTCTAGGAGCTTTCCTACTAGATAAGGAAGGTGACATTCTTGCCAATAAGATGGCATATCCAGATACCGAGCTGGCAGCTCGTAACCTTATTGCAATGCGACAGGGAAAAACGACAGATTTACTGAAATCTATAATCAATGAAATCCCGCGTGATGATGAAACAACAGTTGTAATAGAGACCCGCTGGTTGAAAGAAGCACTTCAAGACGAGACCAATTTACGGATAGAGGTTGAAGATATCAGCTCTCCCATCAAATGGTTCAGGGCTACAGGCGAGAAAAAACTCATTGATCAGAACCTTGTAGGATCAGAAAAGGAGTCCATAGAATTCAGGAAAGAGGTGGCTGTGCATATTTCAAGAGACAGAATACGAGCAGCAACCGAAGAAAGAGACTTGCTTGTGAAACACGCAATTGATTCCCTCGACGAGATAGATCCTTCTATAAACGAAATGGACATGCGTTTGAGAGAATGGTATTCCCTGCATTTTCCGAGTCTTGTAAAGAAAATAGAAGATACTAAGACGCTAGCTAAGATAATTTCAGAAGGTGGACTCAAAAGCAAAATAACCCCCGAGAGTCTAGACAATTTAGGTCTGAGCCAGAAGAAGGTGGAAGCTATTTCTACAAGTCGCAGTAAGGATACTGGAGCGGATATCAGGCCGAAGGATGCTGAGATCATTTCCAATCTTGCCGAATCTTTGCTCAAACAAATCAGGCTCAGAGAGAATCTTCAAGAATATGTCGAGAAGACCATGACAGAAGTGGCGCCGAATATGTCAACTCTCGTGGAACCACTCATTGCCGCGAGGATTCTTAGCCATGCTGGATCCCTGAAGGAACTGGCTAGGAAACCCTCAAGCACCGTTCAGGTATACGGGGCAGAGAAGGCACTATTCAGGAGCCTCAAAACGGGAGCGAAACCGCCGAAGCATGGTGTAATATATCAGGTTCCAGAAATCCATACGGCTCCCTACTGGCAAAGGGGAAACATCTCTAGAGCTCTAGCAGGCAAATTGTCGATTGCTGCACGAGTAGACGCATATTCAAAACGGAATATTGGAGGAAAACTCAGGGCAGAGTTTGAAGAGAAAATAGCAGAGATTCAGCGGAAATATCCGGAGCCACCAGATAGGACGGAGAAGGACAAAGGGGGGAAGTGAAAATGCAAGAAATAGAGGAATACAAGTTTCCGGGCGTATTCAAGAGCAAGCAGAAACAAAAACTGAAGCTTTGGACTCAATCATTGGTACCAGGAAAGAAAGTCTATGGTGAGAAACTGATTCAGGTTGGTGACAAAGAGTACAGGGCTTGGTCAGCTAACAGGTCAAAGCTAGCTGCAGCCATCATCAAAGGCGTTAGACATATGCCAATCCAACCAGGTTCTAGAGTATTGTACCTAGGAGCAGCTTCTGGGACTACTGTAAGTCATGTTTCAGATATTGTAGGCCCGAATGGTGTTGTCTATGCGGTTGAATTCTCCCCGAGGACAGCTAGAGAACTGATTGCTCTATCAGAAAAGCGAGATAACATCGTGCCAATCGTTGATGATGCCAGGCATCCAAATAGATACGCGCCATTTCTGATGGGCATCATCGATGTAGTGTACCAAGATATTGCTCAGGTGAATCAAGCGCGAATTCTATATGAAAACCTCAGACAATTCTGCTCATATGGTGCGTGGGGCTTAATCGCTGTTAAGGCGCGCAGTATAGATGCTGCTGAGGAAATTGAGAGTATCTACAAACGAGTGGTTACCGAGCTGGACGATTATGGCCTTGAAGTAATGGAACGTGTTAATCTGGAGCCCCTAGAGAAGGCACATTCGATGGTGGTAACTCGCGTCAAGGAGGAATTCGTCTGAGCTCATTTATTGAACGTAAAATAGAGCGAGAAATTGAATCCCTGAACGATCATTTGCCCACAACTCGCTTGACCCTCAAAGAGGCCTTGCAAGAAGATGCCCCTCATTTCGTTACCAGAGGGGGAAAGAAGAGTGCAATCAAAAAACCAGAACTGGAACTACTTGCAGATCTCGTTCCGGAGCCATTCCATGACAAAATCATCTTGCCAATCGTATTGTTGAGACGCATCGATCTTGGTGCTGGCATCTTCTCGATATCGGGCACTAAGCACACCTTGTTTCTCGCACATAAAATACTAGGATATGTTGACCTACAATGGGATGAGCTGTCTAAATGGAAAACCCGTGATAGATTGGTCAGGCCTCAAGTACAGCAGTTACGGAGGAAAATCCCCTCAGCTTCCTGCCTTGGAATAACAACCGAGACAGGGTGAGAATAGGCAATTTGGTTGAAATAGAATCGCACCTTTAGTTAGCCTGATATACATAGATGAGAAAATAGACTCGAGATAGAAGATGACTAAGTCTAGAGGCCAGCTGATTCAAGAAATCAAATCACAACTAGATGATGCTGGATTTAACCTTTCAACGAAGTGCGACTTGAGGCCAACCTGTTTTGACATGGTCGCACGAAGAGGGGGTCAGTTGCTATTGATCAAGGTGTTAACAAACGTTGATGCCCTCACCAAAGAAGATGCTTTGGCCCTTCAGCTAGTTGCGCACTTCTTCGAAGCAACCCCAGTCGTCATCGGTCGGAAAACCAGAAGAGGAAAACTGGATGCGGGCGTCGTTTACAGACGATATGGAGTACCAACAATCGAGCCCAAGAGCTTCAATAGCATCGTTACTGAGAAGGAAATGCCCAAGGAATTCATACAGAGAGGAGGAAGGTTCGTCTCGATTGATGGAGCCAGGTTGAAAGATCTTAGACAATCAAGAAGCATGACAAAAGAAGAGCTTGCAGACAGTGTCGATGTCTCGACACGAACGATTCTATCATATGAGAAGAATGAAGTTGATGTGAGCAAGGATGTGGCGGAACGGCTTGAGCAAGTGCTAGACGCTGAGTTGGTAGTTCCTGTAAATCTCTTTGAAGAAGAAGTAATTCAAAGAGAGGACGTGTCTCCACAAGAACCCAGCCCGGCCAGCTTTGAGAGTCGTGTCAACGAGTTCTTCAAGAAGCTGGGAATGAGAGTCCTATGGACAGATAGGGCACCATTTCATCTTGCGGCCAAGGAAGAAGGGCCACCACTCATGTCCAGTGTCGGATCAATTCGAAGCTGGGCCCTTAAGAAACGGACAGACATTCTCAGAAGCGTTTCGGATGTGACCGATAGTAGTGCAGTAATAATCGTGGAAGAGGGCAAGGCAGTGGAATGCTTGGCTGAACTACCAGTCATCAGACAACTAGAGTTAGGAGATATTGAGAAACCCAACGAACTCAAGAAGATAATCGCAGAGCGTTCCGAGAAGTAATCTAGAAGGAATCGAGCTGGGATTGTTCCGTCTTCGCATCCAACAAGATTTTTCGGACCGGACTCCATGTCCGTCTGACGATGTCGGGTACATCCCCAGTTTCCGAAACCACCGCTTGAATGAACCCCACACTAACAGAGTCAGAGGGGTATCCAGATCCAAAATCGCCATGAATAGCATGTAGTTCCTCTATCCGGTGGTCGCGTTCAACTTTTGCAAGCACTGATGCAGCCGAAACTACCGGATACGTGATATCAGCTCTGTGCTCTGAGACAACACTGCAATTGGGAGTCAGAGTGCACCGTTCGATAATCTGTCTTCCAAATCTATCCGCATCAACATCCGCCGCATCCACAAATACCTCGGAGGGCTGCAGCTCATTTATAATCGAGACAAAGGCATCAAGCTCGATATCATTCAGTGAGATACCTCGTTTCCGGGCATCATCTATCTGAGCAGCTGATATCGGTGTGATAACCATGTTCTCCGCCAGCTCCGAGATGTGTTCATACAACTCTTCACGTCTCGTTGCTGTCAGTAATTTCGAGTCTTTGACTCCAAGCGATTCAAGCCGTTGGATATCCGCTACATCAAAGGCCACTCCACACACGACCATAGGACCAATCATCGGACCTCGCCCGGCTTCGTCCACGCCAGCTACGAGCTGCAAAATCGTATCGTCGTCTGTCATATTCATCACCAAGTAACGGTCATCTCGATTTGGAATCCCACTCATGGATACTTCGTGTTTTTCTCAGTTTCTAGGCTAAATACGTGATAGTGTTCATCGATGCTAAACCTTTTGCTTCCGGTGGCATATGACCACAGTTGATTCCCTTGGCGAAAACTTCATATCTGAACCCCGTACTGCCCCTATCTACACAGGCTGTGATTAGCTCGGTAACTTGTAGGCCGTTCACATGTCTGTCCTGCATGGGAAGGTGGCCTAGTCCGGTATGGCGACGGGCTCCAGATCTAGGCTCATTTCGAGTCTGTGAAGAGCGGGTCATAGAATGACGTCGTCATGGCGACACTCGTAAACCCCGGGGTTCGCCCCAGGTTGAGTAGCGAGCGTGGGTTCATGCTGCTTGGTTTCCAAGTGGCAGCCTAGAAATCCCATCCTTCCCACCACGCTATACTTGAGCAGACATGGAAACCATGGTTCTCACTCTTTGATAAGATACAACTCAGTATGTCCTCGAGTGTTATCTAATTGGCCATTGGAAACAGTTTCGGCCATTTCCCGATAGGATTTGCCCCATTCAAACACGAGTCATATTCAGCAAGTGCCCGGATATACTATCTTGCAGACTTGGACATGTATGTGCCTGGAGTAACCAAAGAATAGTTAACCTGAGACCTTATCTCCACGAACAAAGATGTGAAAGCCGGCTTGACTCAAAGAAACTGGCGGTAAACCTAACTATTCGTTATCCCCCGTCCAAAAAAAATAAGGATAGCCTGTAATAGGAATGTCATGGATTGTGGGCAGTCTCGTATTCTCATAATGACATTGCTTCTCTTTGTTGGAATACTTGGAGCCAGTTCTACTCGGTATTATGGTCCTGAACCTGAATCTTGGCCTGAGAGGGTAGATGAGAATGACCTCTCATTTGTTCTTTCGAAAGAGGATCCAGATTATACCTACAATATCACATCACGTTATATGATTTCGATTCAATTGAATTCCTTGAGAGTTAACGAGACACCTATCTCTATTAGTGCAACAAATGGGACAGGGACTATCCTAATACTGTATAATATAACTTCTATAAGGAATTCGCCCATCAGCTTCACCACCGAAGTACCGGGCCTCCTTTCAATAACATTCTCTAGAATGAATGATACAGCAAGTGTCACAGCAGAATTCGTGAAACGCTATCTCGTACCCCCGAGGGGCTCTTCAACATGGAATCCCCTGCCTATGATTTTCTTCCTAGTTTGTTCTCTTTGGCTTGGCTATTATCTAGTCCAATTCGAATTTGATTGCTGGGAACCGTTAATGAATAAAGAACATGCAATCTCGCGAATCAAACATATGAAACCGTGATAGTGCTGATTCTGGTAGTTATTAGTGGATTACTAGTCAGTCCTTTGGTTCGAGGAATTCTGCATAATCAATACTCCACTATTGAGGTACAACACAGAGTAGACCAGCATAATTTCACGTTTTCTCTAACTGACTCTAACCCCGCCAGCAATATCAATCTGACTGGATTTGTTCAATCATATGAGGAAAACATAACAAGAATCCGGGTGCACTCTTTGGAGTTAGAGAACGCTTCGGTGCTTATGGAAACAGAAGTCGGTCAAGAGTCCGAGGAATTAGTAATAGATAGGGATTCTAGTTCTAGTAATTGGTTCCTTGAAGTCTCATTGGATGAAGCGGCAGTGGGATATTACCTCAGATTTAGACGGATAAACACTGATGTAATACTCTCCCTCATTCTCGATATCGTAATCAAAAAAGAGGTGTTGAAAAATAGCCCCTTTTTTTCCATAATCTTAGCCTTATGTGGAGGAGGGGTACTTGCGTTTTGTTCCTACAATTCATGGAAGATTGAAAGCAGCATTAGAAAGAGGGTGAGAAAAGGAGATGAGTTATTCTAAAGAACTAGTTATTTTCTAGACAAAGTGATTATGTGCATTTCTGACAAATGGCTATAGAGGGGGATGAATTAAGTGAAAAGGTTCAAACAGAAATGCTGGGTTTTCTTTATAGGGATGATTTTCATTTCAAGCAGTATTTCTATAGCGATTCAGACTGGACTGCCACTACAGAAATGAATTATCGATGAAGGCCAAATCATCTAGCAATGCGATTTGGTGGTGGGTAGGTGTAAATGGTGTAGAGAATTCAAGGCTTATGCCCAGCAATCTTAGCGTCATAATGATCGTTCCTGACACATCTCCACCTAGCGAGTAGTATTGGATGGGTATTTCGTGCTATGATGAGGACGGATACTACCATCAGATTGGATTCAACTCGTGGTATGGATCGTGGACGATTTGTTCAGCACTTTTTGATCCAAATGGACAAAAACAGGTAGACAACAATGAAGGTATTGTAAATAGAGGGACAAAATACCTTTGGGTGCTTCATCTATATAAAACAGGGGCTCTCGATGGATACGTAGAAATGATAGTCTATGAAGATAGTGGAGGGTCATGGAATCGGATTTGGGGCGAACTTTTCTTTACGGAAGCAGATTATTATGTCATAGATGCTGGGTTTACGGTATGGTTAGAAGCTCACGATGATGCGCCAGATCCATATTTTGACATAACATTTGATGATACCAAACTGAATGATTGGTTATATAGTTGGCCTGAAGAGTTGTACGCAGGTCCAGTCCCTTCACAAATCGATGTTAGTATTGTGAACTGGCCGTGGTATTATGTCTTTGTAGATTGTACCTAGAAGGCATCTAACCTCTACTCTACTTGTTTCGGTCATCATCGTCAGTATACTTGGCATAGTCTTTTTTTTGCGAGCGTATTTTCTTGATAGCATCGAGAAATTCCAGTTATTTCCATACTGTTGCCGGGATTTTTAGATTCCAAGGAGATATGTCCCTTCTTCTTCCCGAAAGATGACTAGAGAACTACACCGTAAACTGATAGTGAATACTTTGATATTATGAAACTCTATCTGGAGTAAATGGTATCAAGCAATGATTTCTATGCAAAGAATGAACATAATCCCGTTTCATTAGTTAGCGGTATACTGAACTTTATAATAATTTCTTTTTATGAAAGATATTTAAGTATTGGCTGGGAAACTGTTCCAGAGGCTATTCGTGGTTATTGGGCATTCAGTAATCAACTCCTAGTATAGAATTGGGAGTTAATAGAAAATGAAGAGAAGATACCTTATAGTATCATTTGCGTTACTGTTTGTCATCTTCAGTTCTTTTGGACTGGTTGATGCAACAGAAGTAACACTAGAGCCAGGCTACGACGATGGAAAAGGTTGGAGCGGTTGGGGTGGAAGCTGGGACGATGTACCCGGTAGTGGTCTATGCAAAATTTACATGAACGCTGTGGGCTTGCCATCCAGTGTCAATTGTTGGGTTGGTTCAAAGATCACGTTGTCATCCACTCAGTCGATATATATGGATGCGGACTTAGATCTGACAGGATATGTCGGAGCCAACTGGGCCGGAGAGGGGACAGTCTTTGTCTATCTTGAGGTTAGAAGAACAGATAACGAAAGGTCTGAGGTATGGTCGGTACAGGTCTATAGTGACGTAACAGAGAGTACCAAACACAATGATTATAACGACAGAGATCTAAACCTCAACACGAACAACTTTCCAAAAACTCTATCAGCTGGCACCTATTACTTCTGTGCGAGAATAAGATTCAAAGGTGAATGGGGCGCTGTGTTCCAAGAAGCAGAAGGTGATTCTGACAAGGGTTGGCTGGAAGTCAATTCTATCACGGTCACCTACTGAACCCCCCTAAATCATTACTGGTGCAGAGATGCACCGGCTCACTTTTTTAAAAGTGATTTCGAATCCTCTGAAACATAGTCATAGATTATTTCACATACCGAAATTCCTGTTACAGTTGTTATCGATAACATGCCGGGGAAGAAGAATCCCCATTGGGGCATTGTTCTTTCCATATCCACATCGAAAGATACTGTAGTGTTCATTGCAGCTTCTACCACGAAACAATACAAACCAGTAGGCATCACTCCAAGAAATCCTTGATACAAGGACACATTCAACAAAGAGAGGACGGGCTCCACATCCCCAATATCTCTCGTCTTGATGAAATTCAAGCTGTCTTCGAAATCTAGTACGTAGAAGTTAATCGAACCATTACCCCATGTTGAAATACTGAGAGTGGCATCTCCAGTAACAGGATAGGAACGCGTTCGGTATTCTTGTGGATACACATTACCACTCACACTCATCCGAAATCTGGCTGCTACAACTGACAGAAAAATGAGCGATATACCTATACTAAGCATCAATACTCGAAGTCGCTTCAACTTCATAGTCTACTGCACCTCTATGCGGTTGAAAATCATGAGTTGGATGACGAGTAATAAGATGGATATACCGGCATATATTGCCATCCTGATGCCAATATCAAAGAAAACAGTTCCATTTTCAGCACCTGCTAAGACAGGCAACACCAGAATGAAGGGATCTAGAAAGCTTGCTAGGGAATCCTCAACTGTTGGTACCAGCTGTAGGATCATTAGACCCAGGAACACGCCGAATACAATGGAAACTGAGATTCTACGAGATAGAATTGCAACCAGTGAGTTGATGAGATAAAAGAACATTGTAACTAGAAATAACACACCAAATACCAGAAGACAGGCTGCAAGATTGGGTAATCCGGGGAGAAGCCATTCCACCAGAATTGTTGAACAGACTATGCTTCCCGCACTGAGAACAGTAACGGGAAAAACTGTGCGCATGAGGAGTACTGCACGGCGGCTGATAGGATAGGAGAGATAGGTGGCAAGGGAACAACGCTCCAACGGTCCAGCAATAGTGAAAGCCGTGACCATCGGAATAAGAAACAGTAACATGTTGTAGCAATAATGTGCCCCCCGTGCAAAATTCATGACCTTATACTTCATGATAATTTCATATACCTCGCTAGGAGTTCCCGTATGTGTTCCAGGAGCGAGGTCCATAGCCCAGCCACGTAATAATCCTGGGTGGGCCCCAATTCCAGCCACTGCCAGTAAAAGAGATAATAAGAGCTCCAAACTTGGTTGCCTAAAAGCTGTTTTTAGTTCAAACTTCACAAATGCTTTGAATGCCGAAATTCTACCCATATTATTTCATAATCTCCCTATACGCGTCATCCAACGTCTCAGATTTTCCCAAACTGTCAATATCGATTTTGATTTCCTTACAGATAGCCTCTACGTTATCCCAGATTCTTGCCATGTTTTCACCTTCAAAGGTGAATGTAACAACTTTTGTTCCTAAAGCGCGAATCGACTGGAATTCTTCTCGTTCCTGTAATGCTTCAGCAAGGCGTAACGAATCGGAACATGTAACCCTATACCTGTTGTGCGAATAGTCAGATAGAATATCTGATGTCTTTCCGGTGCCAATCACATCCCCATTCTTGATGAACACAACGTTATCACAGATTCTCTCAAGCTCTGTTAAGATGTGGGAAGACAGAAGGAAATGTACCCCGTATTTTTTGCTCAATTCGCCCAAGAGATTGATGATTTCATCCCTCCCATCCACATCAAGATTGGATGTGGGTTCATCAAGAAAAGCCATTTCAGGTGTGCCCACAAGAGCCTGTGCAACACCCAGTCTACGCAGCATTCCCCCGGATAGACTATGAATCCTTCTATGACCAACTGCTTGCAAACCCACCATTTCTAGCAGCTCAGCAGGATTCCTAGAGGTTTCATAGAGATCAGCTACATGGGTAAGATAATCTTCTACTTCCATATATTCGGGATAATTGGGGCGCTCATGAAGAACCCCCACCTTTCGCCGGATTTCCAGTGAGTCGTGAACAACATCATACCCCAGTACCTGCGCATGGCCGTTGTCTGGAAATATAAGCCCTAACAGGGTCATCAGGAGAGTAGTCTTTCCCGCACCATTTGGGCCAATTAACCCCGTCACCCCAGGGGGAATATCTACACTAATCTGGTTCAGTGCAGTGACATCTCCATATCGCTTAGTGAGATTCTTTACAGAAATAACGGGTTTCTCATTCATTTCGATGCCTCTTTATAGTGGTTTAGTGATAGAGTATATCAAATGGCTTTCATAAGGTGTCTAGGAGGATGAACTCCTGGTTGAATCAGACAAGCTCATTCGGGATAACCTGTTTCTTACAGTTGAGTGAGTGAACCCAACCGAGGAAACTTCTGTGTTCCACCCTTCCCCTGCCGGCGTCACCGCCCCCACAGTACCCGAAGGCCCGTGAGTCAGCAGAGGCTTTGTCCGCGTTCACTGGAACAGGGTTCCTCCCGCGGTCCTGGCTTCCGTCTCCTGTCGTCATGCCGGGTCATCACTCCCGGCGACAGCGAGGTCTTCCACAGTTCTTGCCACGGCGTGGTCATGATCACCCACCCCAGCCTTGTCGCCGTAGCTGAGGAGGTCCGTCTGGACATGGTGAACAGCCGCGGACTCTCCAGGACCTGATGAAGTCCCTTGTTTGGAGAGTGAGGACTTCTGCTTAGAAGAACCAGTCTTCCTTACAGCCTTCGGGGCTGGGCGCTTCTCCCGTGGGGGAGTGGCCCACCGCCCTAGTCCTGTCTCATCCCTTAGATAAGGA